>JANNSA010000398.1:0-3993 GCA_031402115.1 Hyphomicrobiaceae bacterium
GGCGTGCCAGCCTTTGCGGCGGCGGCGGCCGCACTTGGCCGTGAGCTGACACTGCCGGAAGTTGCGCAATCGGTGGTGCTGACACGAACTTCAGGCCGGGCGTCGTCGATGCCGCCCAACGAAACGCTGGCGGCGTTTGCGGCAACGGGTGCAACGCTGGCCATTCACCTGTCAATCCACGTGTTGCCCCAGGTGGTCGCTGAACTGACGCCTTACTATGGCGCCGGCTGCGCCGTGGCCGCAGTGTATCGCGCCAGTTGGCCAGACGAGCGATTAATCCGTGCGACGCTGGTAACTATTGAGGCGGCGGTGGCAACCGCCAGTGTGGTAGACGGCGCCATCGAGCGGACGGCGCTGATCCTGGTTGGCAAGGCTCTGGCCGCCGACGACTTCCGCGACAGCGCGCTGTACGACGCCAGCTATCAGCGCCGGTTCCGCAAGCGGGCAGTGTAGCACGTGACATTGGCGCTGGAGGGGCGTGATGCAGGGCGCCTGTTGCTCCGCAACCCGACGTTTGCTACTTTGGCACGACGGGCGCGTTGCGACGCCCCCCTAAAGCGTCTGGGTCGCGTCTGGCGGCTGGCCGTTCAGACAGCTTTGAACCCATGCCTGCCGGCCAATTCGCCAGTGCGATCAAACACAACGATCTCCAGTTCGCAAGTCTGGCCCGCCAGTACCGGCGCGGCGGTCTCCCAGGCGGCGGCGGCGACCACGTCGCCAAGTTTGAGGTCCGCCTGCCGCGACAGGCCAAGCGCTTCCTGGGCGGTGTTGGCCCCGCGCACTGATGTTACCAGGTCAACGGGCGCGCCCATGGCAAGCAACCGTTCTGCGATCCAATCCAGATCGAGCGTGCCGCGCTTTGAGTGCAAGTCCAGTAGGCCCTGTCCGAGTTTGACCATTTTGGCGAAACCGCCGGCGATGGTGACGCGCTGGATCGGCGCTCGCCGCAGGTACTTCAACATGCCGCCGGCGAAATCGCCCATGTCGATCAGCGCGCTATCGCTCAAGCCATGCAAGCGCTGCACGGCGGCTTCCGAAGTCGCGCCGGTCGAACCGGCGATGTGCGTGATGCCGGTGGCACGGGCCACGTCGATGCCGCGGTGAATGGAGTGGATCCAGGCGGCGCAGGAATAGGGCACAACAATGCCCGTGGTGCCGAGAATGGACAGGCCGCCGACAATTCCAAGCCGGCCGTTGAGCGTGCGCTCGGCCAGTTTCTCGCCGCCCGGAATGGCGATCTGCACGACCAAATCGACGCTCTGGCCGTGCACTCTAGCGGCCGCGGTGACAGCCTCCGTGATCATCCGGCGTGGCACCGGATTGATGGCAGGCTCGCCCGGTGGCACGGGCAGGCCAGGCTTGGTGACGGTGCCAACGCCTTCGCCCGCTTCAAACGTCACGCCCGCTCCAGGTTGCCCGCGCCGTACCCGGGCCAGCACCAGCGCGCCGTGCGTCACGTCCGGATCGTCGCCGGCATCCTTGATGACGCCGGCTTCGGCCGCCTCGCCCTTCATGCCGCTCAGTGCGACCGCGAACGCCACGGTCGCGCCATTCGGTAGAATGATCGTAGCAACCGCAGGCGTCTCGCCCGTGAACAACAGCTCGCATGCGGCGCGCGCCGCAGCCGTGGCGCACGAGCCCGTGGTCCAGCCGCGCCGCAAGTCGCCGGTTGGCTTATCGGGTAGGTCGTCATCGGTCACTTCTGTGTCGGTGCTGGACTTATCGTCCATCGTCGCCTCTCGCAGATGGACGTATCGCGCAAATTCGGGTCATGGTGCCCGAGGTTTAACATACTGACGCAGCATTAGACGACGCCATGAACGGCCTGCCCGAGACATTCCCCGCCTTCCCCGAGTTCGCCGCTGGCGAAGTCTGGCTGGTTGGTGCTGGGCCGGGCGATCCAAGACTGTTAACACTGATGGCCGTCGAGGCGCTGCGCCAGGCCGATGACATCGTCTTTGATGCGCTGGTCGACAAACGCCTGCTTGGCTTCGCTAAGGCCGATGCCGCCGTGCATTTTGCCGGTAAACGCGGCGGCATGCCATCGCCGCATCAGGCCGACATCAACGAATTGATCGTGGCGCTTGCCAAGGCCGGGCGGCGCGTGCTGCGGCTCAAGGGTGGCGATCCGTTCGTGTTCGGCCGGGGTGGCGAGGAGGCGCTGGCGCTGGCGGCGGCCGGCGTGCCATTCCGCATCGTGCCAGGCCTCAGCTCAGGCCTCGCAGGGCCTGCCCTTGCGGGCATTCCGGCAACCACGCGCGACACCAATCACGCCGTCATCCTGGCGACCGGTCACCGCGCAGTCGACGCGCGCAGTGCCCGCGAATGGGAGCAGTTGGCAGCGACGGGCCAGACCATTATCCTGTACATGGCCATGGCCAATCTGAAGGATATCGTGGCGGCGTTCCAGCGCGGCGGCATGCCTGATGCGACCGGAGTCACGTTCGTGATCAGCGCCACCAATGCGGACCAGCGCGTGCTGGAATCAACGTTGGCGGCGTGTGCTGCCGACGCGGCCACCGCCGGGCTGAAACCGCCCGCGATCGTCGTGTTCGGCGCCGTCGCTGGCCTCCGACGCGCCCTGCTGCCGTGGCTGCGCACATGAGCAATCCGGCGAGCGGCCTGATCATCGCCGCGCCGCGCTCCGGCGCCGGCAAGACGACATTGACGCTTGGCCTGCTACGCGCGTTGCGCGATCGCGGCGTGCGCGTGCAACCGTACAAGTGTGGCCCGGACTACATCGATCCGGCATTTCACGAGGCCGCTGCTGGCCGGCCGAGCTACAATCTCGATACTTGGTCGATGCGGCCGGGCCTGATCAGTTCGATCCTGGCTGGGACTGCGGCCGACGCGCATGTGTGCATCGCGGAAGGCGTGATGGGGTTGTTCGACGGCGTCGCGGAACCGGGTCAGGCCGGGCGCGGCGCCACCGCCGACCTCGCGGCGATGACCGGCTGGCCGGTTGTTCTGCTGCTCGATGTATCGGGCCAATCCGAGACGGCCGCCGCCATGGCGCTCGGCTGCCGGCACTATCGCCCGGATGTAAGCATCGCCGGAGTCATCCTCAACCGCGTTGCCAGCGACCGGCACCTGGCGCTGGTATCAGCAGCGCTGGAACAGATCGGCATGCCTTTGTTCGGCACGCTGCGGCGACGCGATGATCTGGGCCTGCCGGAACGGCATCTTGGCTTGGTGCAGGCCAGCGAGACGGTGGGCCTTGAAGACCGGTTGACAGCGCTGGCCAAGGCTGTCGGCGAGGCCGTTGATCTCGATGCCGTCGCTGAAGCTGCTATGCCAGCGCGACTTGCCCCGGATGGCCCGGCGATTGCCGCGCTGCCGCCACCCGGCCAACGCATTGCGCTCGCCCGCGACGCGGCATTCTCCTTCATGTATCCGCATTTGCTGGCCGGCTGGCGCGCCGCCGGCGCTGAGATTGTGCCGTTCTCGCCGCTCGCCAACGAGCCGCCTGATGCCATGGCCGACGCCGTCTGGCTGCCCGGCGGATATCCGGAACTGCACGCCGGCGCCATTGCCGCCAATGCGCGATTCCTCGATGGCCTGCGCGCCGCCGCCGAAACCGGTGCAGTGGTGCATGGCGAGTGTGGAGGCTACATGACGCTCGGCGCTGGCCTTGAGGATGCGGAAGGCAACCGCCACGCGATGGCTGGTCTGCTCGCCCTGGAAACCTCCTACGCCCGCCGCCGCCTTAATCTCGGTTATCGCCGCGTCCAATTGCTGGCGCCGTCGCCGCTCGGACCAGTGGGTGCGCAAGTGTTCGGCCACGAGTTCCACTATTCCGCGGTGCTGACGGCGCCCGATGAGCCGCTTTGCGTCGTCACCGACGCTACCGGCCAATGGGTGCCGGAACGCGGCTCACGCCGTGGCAAGGTCACGGGCACGTTCTTCCACGCGGTGGACCGGGGTTAGGAGCCAGGCAGGCGGGGTCAGGGCCATAACCCCCCGCGCCGGGGTAGGCCCGGGGCCCGCCGGCGG
>JANNSA010000399.1:0-3036 GCA_031402115.1 Hyphomicrobiaceae bacterium
AGGTGGCAAACGCGGCGCGGTCACGTCGTCAGCGATTGTCATGTCTAAGTCATCCAGATTTGTACCGCCGCCAGCCGCTCTGGGAACAATTGACCGAAGCTGCGCGCCCAAGACCAACAACAATTTACACGCTGTTAACTGATTCGGCCTGACCCCTGAGGGCTCAGGATGAAGCAATGCCGGCGGTTACCGCCTCCGGCCAGCCGGATCGTCACAGTATGGCGCAAACACTGCCCGCGACCGACTTGCGCGCGCGCGCGCTCCCGGCCGCTGGCGCCACCGTGACTGCGGCGCGGCTCCCGCTACCGCAACAGAACGCCGCGCCATTGCGCGTGGCCATGCTGTTGGCCAATCCAGGCACTGCTGACCCGCGGGTCGCCAAGGAGGCTGAATGCCTGGTGACCGCCGGTCATGCGGTGACCGTGTATTGTCTCGCCGGCCCTGGTCTGGCGCCAATCGAACTGCGTCATGGCGTGCGCTATGTGCGCTGCGCCGAGCCGCACCGCCGCGCGTTGCAGCCGCCGGGTGTACCGGGCCTCGTCGCTGCGAAGCCACGTTCGAGCCTTGCCAAACTACGCGCCTCGCTGTCGCACGGATTGTCAGCGATCAAGCACGCGCTTGGCCCCTTCATCGCCCACGAGTTGCACGCGCGCACCTTCGTGCAGCGGGTCGCCGCTGATGCACCCGACATTATCCACGCCCATGATTTCGAAGTTTTACCTGCCGCCGTTCGCATCGCCAAGCTGATGGAAAAGCGCTGCCAAACCCGGCCAGACGTCATTTATGACATGCATGAGTATGAGTTGGGCCGGCTACCGGTGCCCAATCGCATGCTGGCGGCCTGGAAGCAGCGGATCGAAAAGAACGCCGTGCGGCAGGTGACGGCAGCAATCACTGTCAGCCCCTCAATCGCCCGCGTCTTCAGCAAGGTGCATGGCCGCGATGAGCCGGTGCTGGTGCTGAACGCCCCAGTTGTTGCTGGCAACACTGACGGCGTTTCAGGAGTCCCGGCGCCAACGCTGCGCGACGTGCTGAACCTGCCCGCCGGCACGCCGCTGGCCGTGCAGGTCGGCACCGCGATGCCGGGCCGTGGCATTGAAACGATGCTGGCGGCGCTGATGCAATTGCCGCGCCTGCATCTGGCCCTGGTTGGCGCCATCCGGCCGGAAATGATGGCGCTGCTCGCGAGCGCTAAGTCTGATCCGCGCATTGGCGACCGCCTGCGGCTGCTGCCGCCGGTGCCGCATGATCAGGTGGTGGCTTTCATCGCCAGCGCCGACATTGGTATCTGCGCCGTCCGGCCGGTGTGCCTGAGCTATGAATACTGCCTGCCGAACAAACTGTTTGAGATGACCTTGGCGGGCCTGCCACTCGTGGTCTCCCAGACCCTTGACATGGCGCGCTTCGTGGCTCAGATCGGCAACGGCATTATCACCGATACCGGCGACGCGCGCAGCCTGGCCGCCGCCATCACGCGGGCCCTGGCCGAGCGCCAATCGCTGCGTCCGGACGCTGCCAAGCTGGCGCAATTGCGCAAAGCCTATGGCTGGCCGGCCCAGGCTGCCAAGTTGAACGACCTGTACCGCCAGATCAGCAGCCAGCGGCAGGCGCGGGCGGCAAGCCTCAGCGCCATCCGGCGGCGCATCCTGATGGTCAATCTGATCGACTGGCAGACGATGTGCGGTGGTGCCCAGCATCAACTCGGCTTGTTCGGCGCCTGGCATGGCGCGGGTCACGACGTGCGCATGCTGTCACCGCGCACGCCTGGCGAAACCGCGCCGCCGGCGATCCTGGAGGGCCACCTCGAACAGGTGCGCAGCGTCCGCTTCCGGCGGCTGCCTGCGGCTCTGGATACCTTGCTCGAGTGCGCTGCCTTGCCCGGAGTGGCGCGGCGGTTCCGGCCGAATCTGGTCTACAGCCGCCACAACACACTAACCCCCGTGCTGGTGCTGACCTGCCGGCTGCTCGGCATTCCGGTGGTGGTCGAACACAATGCCTGGCTACCCAGCCAGCGCCGCGTCGATGGCGGCGCGTCCTGGGTTGGCCATTTGGAAGGGCTGGGACAGTCGCTCGCCACCTATTGCGCCAATGGCGCGCGCACCGTGACGCCGGGCTTGGCGCAGCACATGACCGGCATGGGCGTGCCAGCACGGCGCATGGTGGCGATCGGCAATGGCACCGACACGGAACGCTTCCGGCCGGTTGATCGCGCCACGGCCTTTGCGACATTCGGCCTCGACCCGGCCCGCACCACGGTTGGCTTCATCGGCAACATCATGCCCTGGCACGGATTGGATCAGGCGATCACCGGGTTCGCCCAGGCGGCGCGGCTACTAGGCAATGTCGATCTGTTGATCTTTGGCGACGGACCCTGCATTCCCTTGCTCAAGTCACAGGCGGAACAGCTCGGCATTGCCAGCCGCGTCCGCTGGCTGGGCCGCGTGCCATTGGAGCTGGCGAATACCGCGATTAACTGCATGGACATCGCGCTGCTGCCGTTGTCGGCGCGCGACGATATCGGCTTTGGCTTCTCGGCAATCAAGTTGCGCGACTATGCCGCCGCTGGCCGCGTTGTGCTGACCGGCCGGTTGCCTGGCGCCATCGAGCTGGAAGACGAGCCGTGGCTGACGACGCACGCGCCCGATGATGGCGATGACCTCGGCCGCAAACTGACGCACATGCTGATCAACCGCGCCCACCACGCCGCCGCACAAGCCGCCGCCCGCGAATATGCCGTGGCGCATTTCGACTGGCGCGTTATTGCTGGCGAGATTGAACAGTTTTTCAATGCGCGGTTGCAGCGAAGGCTGCGGCGCTGAAGATTAGCTGGGTCAGGCGCAAAAAGGCATCGATGAGCCGAACACCGGTCGGCACGAAATTCTTACCAGTACGCTCCAAGCGCCTTGATGGCAGGTTGCTCCAGAACCCAAAGCGCGGCCGGCTTTGTCATCATCGAAACAACCACCAGTGCCAGAGTTATCAGCAAAGCATAGCGCCACCGCAGGTCCCAGAACCGGCGGTTGACGACCACCGGGT
>JANNSA010000400.1:0-3594 GCA_031402115.1 Hyphomicrobiaceae bacterium
ACTGCACGGCAGCAGCTTGGACAGGCCAGCACACTCTTCGATCCAACGTCGCGCAGCCGTTAGAAGTTGACGTAAGCCAAGTTGCGCTGCGAGCCGAGCAGTTTGCGGATCTTGCGTTCGGCAAGCCGCTTCACGCGCGCCTTGTCTTTGAGATACAGCGCCATGTTGACCGGCTTGGGCGGCGCGGCGCGGGTGCCAGAGCCTTGCGAGTTGATCGCCACCACCTTGGCGCCGACCGGCACGCGGCTGTACAACTGCTTTACGTCCGAGTTCAGCATGCGGATGCAGCCATTGGAAACTGCCGAACCGATGGACGACTTCTTTGGCGTGCCATGGATGCGATACAGCGTTTGGCCGAGGTAAAGCGCACGCTCGCCGAGCGGGTTCTTCGGACCACCAGGCACCGGCGTCGCAGTCGGATCGTCAGGGTTCAACCAATCCGGATTGACCTTTTTCTTCGAGACGCGAATCGAGCCGGTCCAGACTTGGCTAGCCTTGCCAACGGCGATCGGGTAGCGGATCGCCCGGCCTTTGCCGAGCATGTAATAGAGCTTGCGCTCGTTATTGACGATGACGATCGTGCCGGCCGCATAAGACATGCCGGTCTGGACTTTCGCAGCTGCCGCCTGAACAGGCGTCATGGCGGGACCCGCCACACTCAATCCCACAGTCGCTGCAAGACCACATACAAACGTTACCCACGCACTCTTCAACACGCGCACTCTCCTGTATCTGCCCCGGCCGCCGGGGTAGCCCGCGACACACGCCGCGCTCGCCGGGTCAGTTAGACCCGGGCGCATGCTGCCGTCGAACACCCGATCGCCGCACCCTAGCGGCGCGCCAATTGGCGCACGAACATCCCCTTGCCGTATGGTTACCGGACCTGGACGATGCCAGCGAATTCAGCGCCGTACGCGCAATCCAAGCCGGACTGTATCAACGGAGTAATCGCGATCAGCCGCCGACGACTCGAAATTCACATGCGCATAATCGGCCAGCAATGCCCAACGCCGGTCAATTGCGTATTCAAGCCCAAGACTGGTGGTGAGTTCAGCTTCGGTCAGGTCGATTCCCGCATAGTCGCGGCGGCTGTAAGCGACGCTCGCGAGACCCGCCAACCAGCGCCGGAACTCGTGCCGAACGGCAATGCTACCGGCATTCTCGAGCGCTCCGATGGAGCCGTCCAGCGCCGTCGTTGTGATGCCATTGCGCGCCGTCAGCGTCACGGTCGTCAGCGCCGACGGCGTCCAGGTGACGTCAGCCTCAACAATCGCGCCATGCAACGTCGCCAAAGTTGCATCAGCCGGCGACTGCTCGGCATAACCTAAGGCCAAGCTACCCCGCAGCGGCCTGCCAAAATCGGCGCTGGCGCCGAGCTTGATCGTGAAGCCGTCGGAATCACGCCGGGTCGCCGCATTTTCATCGCCGGAGTAGCCCCGATCGTTGCGCTCGCCCTCAAGGAACACGTCGAAGCCGCCGGAAACTTCATAGCCCAGCCGCAAGCTGAGCCGGCGGTCGGCGAACGCCTGCTGCTCAGCTAGGCATTCGGGCGGCGGGTTCGGCACGCTGCACAGGGCCGGATTGGAGACCGTCGCTGCCGCAACGCCTTCCTCGGTGAATGCGGTGCTGCCGGACAAACGCGCGATTAGGCGGTTGAAGCGCTGCTCGTACGCGCCGCCAGCGCGCCGCGTGATGATCGCTGAATCAGCTGTCACTGCGCCCGGCGTGTCGATGCCGCCGCGTTCCTGTTGGGATGCAAACGAATAACCCAGGTCGCCATCAAGCCTGGCCCGCGATGTAACATCCAGCCGGCCGCGCACAGCCGCATCAAAGGTCTTGGCGTCCTCCCGCTGGAACCGGCGATGCCAATTCTGAGTGCCGTCCAGCGCTACCTCCAAGCTGTGCCGCGACCATTGCGAGCGCAGCGCCAAGCTTGGCCGCAGCGTCAGGAACCAGTCACTGGAAGCGCCATTGCCAACACGGAAGATGTTGTTGTCGAAAGTCTCGTCGGCAATCAGCGACGGGAACAACCGGAACGCGCCAAGCTTGTAGCCGATCGCGTCATAGGGCCGCTCGGTGTCAGCGGCAGCATCGTCGGGCAGATCGCCAGCCGTCGCCGCCGTAGAAGGCCGGAAGGCTATTGGCGGTTGGGTGGCAGGCAGGGCCGTCGGGTCTGCCACGACGGCCTCGCCGTCTTCAGGAGCATCCTCAATCGTCCCGGCAGCCGGATCATCTGCGGCGGGACTAGCGCCGTCAGCCAAGTCGCCGTCACCGGCCTCGGCACCGCGTGGCGCGACGCCGAGGCCGTCAGCCGAAATGTCGCCATCTTGGACTTCGTCCGGGGTGATGTCCCGCAACGTCCCCTCGGCTTGCACCCGGCCGTCCTGGGTATCTTGCGGGTCAGCGAGGATACCATCGGCGTTGAGGCGCGTCCGGTCCACCTCAGAACTGGCGCCACCCGGGCTCGCGGTGGCCCCGTCAGTCACCGTCAGCACGGCGTCAGCAGGTAGCACGGCAAGGGGCCCTTGGACCGCCGGCGGCAGCGCACCGGCTGGCGTCGCCACCGGCTGCTCAGGCGCAACCGGCGCGCTCAAGTCGGCGGCATCAGCTTCAGCAGCCTGGTCGCGCCGCAATTGCTGCAGCACGTTCTCGGTCGCTGCCTGTTGCGGATCGACGGCATCAACTCCGGCATCCTGGGCTGCAGCATGGCGTAAGCCCCCATCCGCGAGGCCCAACGCAAGCGCCAGCAAGGCAGCCGATAGGAACTGGCGCGACGTACCGAACAAGGCTTTGACCCCGGACTAAGGACGCGCGACTGACTACTGGAACTCCCAAGCATACGGCCAACGTAGTTAAGGCGGCGTTTCCAGCGTTGATGCCAGCGTCGATGACGGTATGGGTGGACAGGCGGGCAATCCGGTGGGAAGTCTCTGGCTTGATCCGCTGTGATGATAGTAATTGCGGGCTCAGGCTACCGTGCGACACCTTGAGGCCGAATGAGCGACACTCCGCCAGTTCACCATGCCGATCCCGTCGTTGCCTCGGCACTGCTAGCGCTTGCCGTCGAAACGGCAGGTCTCAATGCGTTGACTCAGGAGCTGGAAGGTGCGTTGGCCGGGCCGTTCGCCAAGGCAGTGGCGCTGATCGCAGGCGCGCGCGGCCGGGTGATCGTCACCGGCATGGGCAAGAGCGGCCATGTCGGGCGGAAGATTGCCTCCACCTTCGCATCCACCGGCACGCCCGCGCACTTCGTGCATCCGTCGGAAGCCAGCCATGGCGACCTTGGCATGATCACGCGCGACGATGTCGTGCTGGCTTTGTCATGGTCCGGTGAGACGGTGGAACTTGGCACCATCATCTCTTATGCTGGCCGCTTCGCCGTGCCAGTGATTGCGCTGACGTCGCGCGCCGAAAGCGCACTGGCGCTGGCCTCGGACATCGTGTTGCTGCTGCCACGCGCCAAGGAAGCCTGCCCGCACGGCCTCGCGCCGACCACCTCCACCCTGATGCAATTGGCGCTCGGCGACGGCCTGGCCATCGCGCTCCTGGAAAGCAAGGGGTTCACGGCCAGCGATTTCCGCGAGTTCCATCCGG
>JANNSA010000401.1:0-22769 GCA_031402115.1 Hyphomicrobiaceae bacterium
TTGGCGCCCGCTCCCGTGTTGGGGTGGCGCCCACCTTACTGGCTAATAGGTCCCTGACCCCGGCTAGCTGCTCTGGTCTCGCCGCTAGCCGCCGTGCCAGCATCGCCACCATGACGATTCGTGGGACATCTATCCTGTTCACGGCTGCGGGGCGGCGGGTATCGCTGGTGCGCCAGTTCGAGGCGGCGCTCAGGGCGCTTGGCGATGGCGGCCTGTGCCTGACCGCCGATGCTGGCGCGACTGCGCCCACGCATCAGGTTGGCCACAAGGCGCTGCGAATTCCGCGCTTTGATCATGCTGACTACATCCCGTGCCTGCTCGACATCTGCGCGCGCGAGCAAGTGCGGCTGCTGGTGCCGCTGATCGACCCCGAACTGCCAGTGCTGGCCCAGCACCGATCCGCATTTGCGGCGATCGATACGACGCTGCTGCTGTCCGATCCGGCGACCCTGGCGATTGGCAATGACAAGCGCGCCACACAAGCCTTCCTGACGGTCATTGGCGTTGCTACGCCGCGCACGATCGACGCGCCAATGCTGTTGAACGCCACTGATTTTCCGGTGTTCGTCAAGCCACCCGATGGCAGCGCATCCGACGGCGCCCTGATCGTGCGCGACCTGGACGAGCTGCGCTGGCGGCTCAGGCAGCGGCCGGATCTGCTGGTGCAGCAGCTCTTGAGCGGTGCAGAATACACAGTTGACGTCTGGGTTGATCCGCACGGGGTCGTTCGTTGCGCCGTGCCGCGCCGTCGGCTGGAGGTGCGGGCTGGCGAGGTCAGCAAGGGCGTGACGGTGCGCGATGCGGCGATCATCGCCCTCAGCCAGCGTATCGCCGCCGCGTTGCCCGGCGCCCGCGGTTGTCTCACCTTGCAGATGTTTAAGGCGCCCGATGGCGCGCTGACGGTCATCGAGATCAATCCGCGCTTTGGCGGCGGCTTTCCGTTGAGCGGCCATGCCGGAGCCGATTTCCCGCTCTGGGCCCTGCAGGAACTGCGCGGCGAGACGCCCGACTACGCACGTGGCCAGGCCTTTCGCGATGGCCTGATGATGCTGCGCTACGACGACGAACTGATTGTTGATGCCGCCAGCCTGGAGTCCTTGTCATGAACGCTCGCCCCTTAGCCCCAGTCGCAATTGTGTTTGATCTCGACGACACCCTGTTTGTCGAGCGTGACTTTGTGCTGTCGGGTTTCAAGGCAGCGGCCAGGATTGCCGGCAGTGAACGGGGTTTGGCTGATTTCGAGCGAGTCTGCGGCAAACTGTTCGCGGCCGGGCATCGTGGCGATGTCTTTGATCGCGCGCTGATCGCGCTTGGCATCGAAGCTGATCCGGCAATCGTCCAGAACCTGGTCACCGCTTATCGTGCGCATGTACCGCAATTGACGCTGCTGCCCGACGCGCTGTCGGCGCTGGTGCGGCTGGCAGACGCCTATGTGCCCGTTGGCTTGATCACCGATGGGCCGCATGCCGTGCAGGAACGCAAAATCGAAGCCTTGCGGCTGGTTGGCCTGGTGCAGGAGATCGTGTGCACGGATGCGCTGGGCGGGCGGGACTTCTGGAAGCCGAACCCGCTGGCCTTCGAGCTGATGATGCAGCGGTTGCCGGCAGCGGACTATGTTTATGTCGGCGACAATCCGGCCAAGGACTTTGTCGCGCCCAACGCGCTTGGCTGGCTCAGCGTCCAGGTGCTGCGGCCAGACGGCGACTATGCCGGCCGAACCACGCCAGCCGGAGGTTCGGCTGACGCGCAAATCACCAGCCTGCTCGATCTTGAGGCCGTCGTGCGCGCCCGGCTCAAACGGCGCGAACAGCTTCAGTCGCGGTCGGCGCTATAGACCAATCTGAGCTTGGCCATGCCGGTGCGCACCTGGTTCTCGACTTGCACCGCCGGTTCCTCGATCGGGCCTATGACAGTGCCACCATCGAACAGCCGGTCGAGCTTGAGGATCTTGTCCTGCAGCGCGTAGCTGGCCTCGATCAGGCCGCGCAGGCGCTCGGGCAATTCTTCGTAGGCCTTGATATGCGAGGGCCGGCCGATGCTGTCGACCTTGAGTTTCAAGCGCTCACGGCGGGCACGCTCTTGCGTCATCTCGCCGTTATTCACCGAGCGGCGAATGAGCAGCCAGGACGCCAGGTTCATCAGCCGCGTCGTCAACCGCATGCTTTCGGTGGCGAACGACAAAGCCGCGGCGCCGGCCAGCGCCTTGCCTTCCTGACGGCCGCTGCCGTCAAGGTACTTCGCGGTCAGTTCGACGAGGTCCATGCCCTCGCGATACACCGCCTGAAACTTGTCGGAGCCGAGATAGCGTTCACCGAACGCCACGGTCACGACGTTGCTGCTGTCTGGAGACTGCACGCTACGCTCACTCATCATACCAACGCCACTGACCACGCCACACCTCGCCGCTTCGCATCTTCCCTCAGATGCCCGCGACCGACCAACTATGATCGCGAGACGGTTAACAAACACCCTGTGATTCGCCCGAAAATGCGGCGCTCAAAAGACACTGTCCACTCAATTCATTATCCTCCCTCGCATTACTTCGGGCAAAAAAAGAGCCGCTCGAGTGAGCGGCTCAGGAGTTTACAGGGAGGCGTCAAACAGAGCGGGCGAGGCCCGCTCGGCATCCAGAAGGCTGGATGACGTGAGACTACGCGGGCTTGGTTGCCGAACCGTTAAGCGGTGCGCATTATTGGGGCAGCGCGTGCCAGTGACGGGCGATGTCGATGCGCCGTGGCAGCCAGACCTTAGCGTGCGCTTGCACATGGTCGAGGAAGCGCTCCAGGGCGCGAGCGCGGCCAGGGCGGCCAGCGAGACGGCAGTGCAGACCGACGGACATCATCTTGGGCGCGCCGGCCAAGCCTTCGGCATAGAGCACATCAAAGCTGTCGCGCAGATACGCAAAGAACTGGTCGCCGCAGTTGAAGCCTTGGGGCGTCGCGAAGCGCATATCGTTGCAGTCCAGCGTGTAGGGGATGATCAGGTGCCGGCCGCCATCGGGCTTCGCCAGCCAATATGGCAGGTCGTCGGAATAGTCGTCAGACGAGTAGAGAAAACCGCCCTCCTCCATCACCAGCCGCGTTGTGTTCATGGAGCAACGGCCGGTGTACCAGCCGAGCGGCCGCTCGCCTGTGACCTCGGTGTGCAGGTGGATCGCTGCCATGATCTGTTGGCGTTCCTCGGTCTCGCTCATGTCTTTGTGCTCGATCCACTTCAGGCCGTGGCTGGCGATCTCCCAATCGGCCTCGCGCATTGCCGCGACCTGCTCCGGTGAGCGCTGCAACGCCGTCGCCACGCCATAGACGGTGACTGGCACCTGGCGCGTTGTCAGCATGCGGTGCAGCCGCCAGAAGCCAGCGCGCGCGCCGTACTCGTACATGCTCTCCATGTTCCAGTGGCGCTGACCGGGCCAGGCTTGCGCGCCAACGATCTCCGACAGGAAGGCTTCCGACGCCGCATCGCCGTGCAGAATGTTGTTCTCGCCGCCTTCCTCGTAGTTGAGCACGATCTGCACAGCGATCGCAGCGCCGCTTGGCCAGTGCTGATCGGGCCAGCGCGGATCGGGCGTGGCGCGGCCATAGCCAAGCAGATTGCGCGGGTAGGGACTGGCTGGCGTCATCATGGCATAACCTCGGCTTAGCATTTGCAAACGGGGCGGGCTTTCCGCTTATGATTGGCGCCGAGACGAACCAGATTTCCCGGAGGGCATAGCGGATGCAGCGGATCGCCTTTTACCCCGGCAGCTTCGATCCCGTCACGCGCGGCCACACCGATATCGTTGCACGCGCCCTGAAACTCGTCGACCAGCTCGTGATCGGCGTCGGTATCCATCCCGGCAAAGCGCCGTTGTTCTCCGCGAGTGAGCGCATCGCCTTGATCGAGGCGGATGTGAAACCTCTATTGAGCAGGGGCGGCGCCACCTTCAAAGTCGTGACGTTCGACAATCTCGCCGTGGTTGCGGCCCAACAAGCGGGCGCCGGCATGATGATCCGCGGCATCCGCGACGGCACGGATTTTGACTACGAAATGCAGTTGGCCGGCATGAACGGCGAAATGGCGCCGGCGATTGAGACCGTGTTCCTGGCAGCCTCGCCGGCAGTTCGGCACATCGCCGCCAATCTGGTGCGCCAGATCGCTGGCATGGGCGGCGACGTCAGTGCCTTCGTCTCGCCGGCAGTGGCGGGCGCGCTTAGTGCCAAGGCTCTGCAAACCAAGGCTGGCGCTTGACTCGGGGTCATGTGCTTAGCAGTGCTGAGCGCCTGGCCACGCTTTCCTCCTTTTACCGGATGATCACACCATGTTCCTTGGGATCGATGTCGGCACGTCGTCGGTGAAGGCGGTGCTGATCGACGCCGCGCAGACAATGATCGCGTCGGCAGCCGCTGCCATGGACGTGACGCGACCGCAGCCGGGATGGTCCGAGCAGAACGCTGATGACTGGCTGGCGGCGACCGGTGCCGTGCTCGACCAGTTGGCCGTGTCGCACAAGTCTCAGCTCGCGGCCGTCACCGGCATTGGCCTGTCAGGCCACATGCACGGCGCAACCTTGCTTGGCGCTGACGACAAGCCCTTGCGCCCCTGCATTTTGTGGAATGATGGACGCTCGGCGGCCGAGTGCCTGGAGTTGGAGGCAGCCGAACCGCGTTTCCGCACGCTCGGCGGCAACATCGTCATGCCGGGCTTCACTGCACCCAAGCTCGCCTGGGTCGCCAAGCACGAGCCGGCCGTGTTCGCCAAACTGCGCACGGTGCTGCTGCCCAAGGACTATGTGCGACTGTGGCTGACCGGGACCAAGGCGTCCGACATGTCGGATTCAGCCGGCACGCTGTGGCTGAACGTCGCCACGCGCGATTGGGCCGAGCCTTTGCTGGCGGCCACACAGCTCAATCGTGGGCACATGCCCAAATTGTACGAAGGCAGCGCCGCGACCGGCACTTTGCGGCCCGAACTGGCGGCACGCTGGGGCATCAGCGCGAAGGCCGTGGTGGCGGGCGGCGGCGGCGACAACGCAGCCTCGGCGTGCGGCGTCGGCGTCGTCAGGCCGGGCACGGCGTTCCTGTCGCTCGGCACCTCGGGCGTACTGTTCGTGTCCACCGATCGCTTTACGCCGAACACCGATGGAGCAGTGCACGCCTTCTGCCATGCCATCCCCAACACTTGGCACGTCATGGGCGTGGCGCTGTCGGCGGCCGGCAGCCTCGACTGGTTCGCTGGCGTCCATGGCTGCTCGGCTAGCGATCTGGTTGCTGAGGTCGGGGACAGCATCGACACGCCGTCATCGATCGTCTTCCTGCCGTACCTGTCGGGTGAGCGCACGCCGCACAACGACGCGGCGGTTCGTGGTGTGTTCGCTGGCCTCGGCAGCGACACGACGCGCTGCGACATGACGCAAGGCCTGCTGGAGGGCGTCGCCTATTCCATCGCTGATTGCCGCGATGCACTGGCTAAGGGCGGCGCCACGGTTGAACGCGTGCTGGCGGTCGGCGGCGGCTCGCGCTCCAGGTTGTGGCTGCAGATCATGGCCGACGTGCTCGGCGTGGCCGTCGATGTACCCGCTGGTGGCGAGGTCGGTGCGGCGTTTGGCGCGGCGCGGCTTGGGCTTTGCGCGGCCACTGGCGCAGATCCGCTGGCGGTCTGCACGCAGCCAGCGATCGAGGCGACGCTGACGCCCAACCCAGCGCGCGCTGAAGCTTATGCCGCCGCGCTGACTCGTTTCCGCAACCTGTATCCCGCCATCAAAGGAGTGCTCGCATGAGCCCGTTCTTTTCTATCCAAGAGCCGATCGCCTTTGAGGGGCCCGAAAGCGACAACCCGCTGGCGTTCCGCTGGTATAATCCCAAAGCCAAGGTCTTGGGCAAGACCATGGCTGAGCATTTGCGCTTCTCGGCGGCCTATTGGCATTCGCTGTGCTGGACTGGCAACGACCCGTTCGGCGGCCCGACCATTGAGCGCCCCTGGATCGGCGCGGGCGATCAGATGGCGCACGCCAAGCACAAGGCCGATGTTGCGTTTGAGATGTTCCGGCTGTTGCAAATGCCGTTCTTCGCCTTCCATGATCGCGACATGGCGCCCGAGGGCGGCTCGCTGAAGGAGTCGAACGCCAATGTGCGCGCCATGGGCGACGTGCTGGCGGGCAAGATGGCCAACAGCGGCACCAAGCTGCTGTGGGGCACCGCCAACATGTTCTCGCACAAGCGGTTCATGGCGGGCGCCGCCACCAACCCCGACCCGGACGTGTTTGCCTGGTGCGCCAGCCAGGTCAAGACAGCACTGGAGGTGACGCACGAGCTGGGCGGCGCCAATTATGTGCTGTGGGGCGGCCGCGAGGGCTATGAGACGCTGGTCAACACCGACCTGAAGCGCGAGCTCAACCAGGCCGGGCGGTTCCTGAGCATGGTGGTGGAACATGCCAAGAAGATTGGTTTCAAGGGCCCGATGCTGATCGAGCCGAAGCCGAAGGAGCCCTCCAAGCACCAGTATGATTATGACGTGGCAACGGTCTACGGCTTCCTCAAGCAGTTTGGGCTGGAGAACGACGTCAAGGTCAACATCGAACAGAACCACGCCATCCTGGCTGGCCATTCGTTCGAGCACGAGATCGCGCTGGCGGCGGCGCTCGGCATCTTTGGCTCGCTCGACATCAATCGCGGCGACGACCGGCTCGGCTGGGACACCGACCAGTTCGCCATGAACGTGCCGGACATGACGCTGGCCGTCTACGAGGTGCTGAAGGCCGGCGGCTTCACGACGGGTGGCATGAACTTCGACGCCAAGATCCGGCGCCAATCGCTCGATCCAGACGACCTGCTGCACGCTCATGTCGGCGGCATGGACGCCTGCGCGCGCGCGCTTTTGGCGGCAGCAAAAATGGTCGAGGACGGCAAGCTGGCAGCGCATGTCGCGGCCCGCTACGCCGGCTGGGACCGGCAAGAGAACGCGGGCATGTTGAAGACCGGCGCCAGCCTCGCCGATATCGCTACGCGGGCGGAAAACGCCAGCATCAATCCACAGCCGAAATCCGGCCAGCAGGAATATTTGGAGAACCTGCTCAACCGATATGTGTGACCAGACCGGGGCGCGCCATAACCACCACCAGAGGTGAGTAATACCAGCCTGCGTTGCGACTGACTCTTCAGCAAAAGTCGCGGGCAGGCTGCAAGGCGGTCCGGCTGGTAGGCCGCTCTCATAAACCCTGGTCGGCTCGGTCAGGATTTATGCGGTTCGGTATGAGGCGCGCCTCGTACGGCGATAACTTGCCTGACGCCGGCGCAGACGAATTTAGAACTGCCGCAGCCGGTCGCTTCACTTGATCGCCGAACTCGCACTGTGCCGCGCCAGCGCAGTGGCCGGCGCGAACATCGTGATCTGGAAGGTGAAGTCAGGACCGCGGATGCCCCAGAACTCGCGATGCAGCGTCAAGGTCCGGGTGGTGACGCGCGCGGGCGGGCGGGCGCTGACTGCTTGCCGGCAGCTAGCATCGCTCTCCAGGCATGCCACCAACAGACCTTCACGCTGGATGCGGGCCTCGCTGACCCATGGCGCCTTGTCGGGGTCCATGTCGGTGAAGTCGGATGGGCGGTCGGGACTGTAGAACGGCAGCGCCAAGCCAAACGCTGCCGTGCCCGCCGTGAGCTTCAGAGGCGAGCCCGCCGTCGCATGCCACAACGCAGTGGCCGCCAGCGCTAATTCACGGCGCGGCTCCAGCGCTGCATCTTGCGACAGTTTCATTTGGGCAATCGACAGCACGGGTGCCAAGCCAAGCAAAGTGAGGATCGCGATAGCTGTCAGCCTGTGCAAGGTCGTCACAACCTGATCACTGATCACGCCAGTCGTCAGCACGACGAGCGGCGCCACCACGAACAGCGCCGGGATCAGGAAGTTGGTGGAAATGCCCAGCCGGCCGAACAGCCCGAGCGCCAGTGTCGATGCGATGGGACCGAGCAGCAGGACCAGGCTCCAGCCTGCCAGGCACTGCCAGCCAGGATCAATATGGCGCTGCCAGCCAGGATCAAAGCGGCGCTGCACCAGCGCCAGCGCTAGAATTGGGATCAGGGCAAGGCCGATACCGCCGGCAAGGGTGCCGAACGCTTGCATCAGCGACAGGTTCCACGGTTGCTCGGTCTTTGTCAAAGCATAGGTGATGGCGGGAAAGTCGTTGACCCACGACCAGACTGCATGCGGCACGCTCACCAGGCACGCCATCAGGATCGCCGCATAGGGAGCGCGCGACGTGAAGTAGCGCGCCCGTTCGGGGTGCAGCAGTGCCGCTGCCAGACACGACGCCAGCAGCAGCACGGAATAGTACTTGCCGAGCAAGGCCAGGCCCGCCAGCGAGCCAAACAGCAGTCCGGATGCGATATCACGGCGGCGCAGCGTCACGAGGAACGCGTAAGTTGTCCACGGCCAGACGCTGAGCAGCACGGTGTTAGCGTTGAACGTCAGCGCCAGCGGCCCAAAAGTCGGCGTCAGCATCAGCAGCGGCAGTGCGGCGCGGGCGCGCGCTGGCCCCACCAGTTCCTGACAGCACTTATAAGCGCCAACGACGCCAATACCGGCATTGAGCGCTGCCAGCGCATAGAAATTGACATCGCTGCGTGGCCAGACGGCAAACCAGGCGCCGGCGATCCAGGCGTTCAGCGGCGGGTGCTTGTAGGTGCCAAGCGGCCATTCCAGGCCCCAGGCATAGGCTTCCGTCATGTCGTGGTGCACCGCACTGGATCCTTGCGCCAGCGCCGCATAGAGCGTCAGCCACAGCGTCCACGACACGGCGATCAGCGCCAGCGCCTGCCATGGTCGAAGCGGCCACATCAGGCGTTATCAACGGATGCGGCGAGCGCTCGATCCGGCCCCGCACGGCGGAAGCGCGGATCGTTCGCCTCCATCAGGCTGACCCAGTTGAGAAACGTTAATCCGATCGTCAAAGCAGCCATCAGCCAGGCCTGCCACAGGCTCCAGCCGGTCGCGGCAATCCCCAGGAAAGCGACGGCGAGCCCGATCATGTAGGGCTGTGTGCGGGCGCTGTACTTGGCAATCGCCAGCAGCAGACTGATGCCGAACCACAGTGCCAGCAGAGCACCGACCAACCCAAGCTCCGACCAGATCTCCAGATAGCCATTGTGCGGATGCCAGGCTGGGCGATCGGCGCCCATCTTGTTGGCACTAGCGCCGTGCTCGGCGATCCATTGTGCCAGCTTGATCTGTGTGCCTTGCAGGCCAATGCCGAAAACATAGTGGTCAGCCGTCGCGGCGGCGTTCCAATTCCAGATCACGACGCGATCCTGAAAAGTACCTGGCATCCAGGCGGCGTTGTGCAGGCCCAGCGCGAACGGCACACGGGCCAGCGGCACGGCCAGCAGCAACACGGCAGTGAACAGCACAATGAGTCCCGCATGCAGCCGTTGCGGCCACAGCCGGGCGAGCGGATAGATCACAGCGGCGCCGATGAAACCAAGCGCCGAAGTCGACGAAGCACTTAAGGCCAGGATGAACATGATGGTCGCCATAAACCCAGCGATCAGCTGCCGCCGCAACGGTCGCCGCGTCAAAAGCCGTATCGCAAACAGGGCTGCCGGCATCATCAGAATTGAGGCCGCAACATGCCGGTTGTAGTAGGCGCCCGAGAATTCCGGCCACGCCGCCGGGTCGTTTGACACGCCGCGCATGGTGACGCCAAGGCTGCTGAAGGCTTTGGCAACCAATCCCGTGATCGACCCTTGCGTCAGCAGCTCAATTACAAGGAAGGCGATCGCAATGCCGCCACCAAACATCATCGGCCGCACCATGCGGACCTGGTCAACGTGCGGCAGCAGCCGGAACCAGGACGTCAGACTGACCGCAGAAAGCAGGTAGATCAGGATCAGAATGGGCAGCGATAACGCCGCCGAAGGTTTCAAGGCCCACAGCGAACCGAGTAGCGCCCACAGGCACAGGCAGGCGCCAGAAATCACGGTTGATGAGGCGAGACCGTCCGGCACTCCAAGACGGCCCGTCAGACATTCGTTGGTGAACACCAGGACCATCAGCACGCCGAACAGGATCGGCAAGGTCAACGGCGTCAGCGCAGCGCAGGCGACCAGCGCTCCGATGGCGATCGATAGCGGCCGGACCAGCGCAGGCGCCAGCGCCGGCGTGATTGCCGGAACTGGCGCACTAGCTGAAACGGGACCTACTGCCACTGGCATCACTATGGTTCGTGCGTGTGCCGGGGTGACAACCGGAACAGGAGACCTCGCCGGATCTTGACTCACTACCGCTAGCATCGACGCTCTGCAACTCCCACATGCTGGAGGCGCGTAGCAGGCTTGAATAATGGCGCCTACGGGTCAATTCTATGGTACACAAGCCACACAAATCTGGAGTTACGCGCTTTTGGGATTCTTGCCGGTCACTGCACCACCGTGTTGGTCATCTCCAGGTGCAGGGCCTTGCCATCATAGGGGTGGGCACGCGCTACCGCCTCGTCAAGCTCAATGCCGAGGCCGGGCTCCGTCGGCGGAATGATGTAACCCGCTTCCCAGCGGATCGGCTTTTTCAACAGTTTGGCGTGGAAGCCGCCCCAGGTCTCGATGCTCTCCAGGATCAGGAAGTTCGGCAGCGATGCTGCGAACTGAATGTTCGCTGCGCCTTCCACCGGCCCACAATAGAGATGCGGCGCGATCTGACAGTAGTGCGCTTCCGCCATCGCCGCGATCTTCTTGGCTTCCATCAGGCCACCGACGCGGCCCAGCGCCATTTGCAGGATCGACGCCGCCCGGCACTCAAGCACGCGCGCGAACTCATATTTGGTGACCAGCCGCTCGCCGGTGGCGATCGGGATGCAGGTACCGCGCGCCACCAGCGCCATTTCCTCCGGCATCTCGGGCGGCACTGGTTCCTCGAACCAAAGCGGATCATACGGCTCCAGCCGTCGCGCCAGCCGGAGCGCGCCCGATACCGTGAACTGGCCATGCGTGCCAAACAGCAGGTCGGCCTTGGTGCCGACCGCCTGGCGCAGCAGCCGTGTGAACTTCTCACAGAGTTCGAGGCACTCCAGCGACGGCTGGCGCGGATCAAACGCCGAATAGGGCGCGGCCGGATCAAACTTGATGCCGGTGAATCCCAACTTCACATAATGCGCAGCGCGCTCGGCCGAGGCTTCCGCATCCCAATAGATCGAACTGTCCTGCGTCGAGCCAGGATAGATGTACGTATAGGTGCGCAAGCGTTCGTGCACCCGGCCGCCCAGTAACTCATAGACGGGCTTACCAACCGCTTTGCCCTTGATATCCCACAGCGCGATCTCGATGCCAGACAGCACGCCACCCAGCGTCGCGTCGGGCCTGAGCGTGTAGCCGGTGCCATAAACGCGCCGCCACAGCGCTTCCAGGTGGAACGGATCGGTGCCGACCACGTGCCGTTCAATGGTGTCGGCAATAGCCGCCTTCATCACTTGCGGGCCAAACGTGTCGCAATAGACTTCGCCGATGCCGGTGATGCCATTGTCGGTGACCAGCTTGACGAACAGGAAGTACCGGCCACCAAACGACGGCGGCGGATTGCCAACGACGAAGACTTCGTAATCCTTGACGTGCATTGCCGCTATCTCCACTCAATCATGAAGCCCAGCAACAGGCATAGCCGCTGCCACGGTGGCGCACAACGGCGGCACAATTGCTGCGTTGATGCGAACCGCCGGCCAGACTATGAGCAGCACGAGAAGTGACGTTCCTATCACGGCTGGGAGTCTGAACATGAAGGCCAAACTTGGCATGTCGCCGATCGCGTGGTGGAACGACGATCTGATTGAGCTGAGCGATGACGTCTCGCTCGAGGAATGCCTGCGCCAGTCGCGCTCGGCGGGCTTCACGGGCATGGAGATGGGCCGCCGGTTCCCGAGCGACCCCAAAATCATGCTGCCGATTCTCAAGGCGGCTGACGTAACGCTGTGCGGCGGCTGGTTTTCCGGCAAGCTGGTCGATGGCGAGCTGGCCGCCGATCAGGATCGCATCCTGCCGATGATCGAACTGTTCAAGGCGGTCAACGCGCCCTGCATCGTCTACGGCGAGATCGGCCGCTCGATCCAGGGCGACCGCTTCCGGCCGCTCGCCACCAAGGCCAAGCTGTCCGATGACGACATGAAGACCTATGCCCGCAAGGTCACCAGGTTCGGCGAGTGGTGCGCCGATCAGGGTATGCCGCTGTCGTTCCACCACCATATGGCGACGGTGGTCGAGACCGAGCCGGAGCTCGATGCCTTCATGAAGAACTCGGGCGAGGGCATCCCGCTCCTGTTCGACGCCGGCCATATGGCCTTTGCCGGTGGCGACGTGCTGCGGGTGATCGACAAGCACCATAAGCGCATCACCCACGTGCACACCAAGGACGTGCGGATGGATGTGATCAACAAGCTGGATCGCACCAAGCAGTCGTTCCTCGACGCGGTGGCGCTGGGCGCCTTCACGGTGCCGGGCGATGGCTCACTCGACTTCGAGACGATCGTCAAGAAGCTCGCGGGCTACGGCTACGAGGGCTGGTTCGTGGTCGAAGCCGAGCAGGACCCAAAGCTGAACCCGCCGCTGAAGATGGCGCAGATCGGCCATAAGGAACTGATGCGCGTGATGACGGCGGCCGGCTACACCGTCGTGGCGTGACGAGGCCATGACGACCGCCGACTGGGTATCGCTTCGACGGGTGCGTCTTACCAAACTGGGCCATGACGCACCCCAAGCCGTTCAGTGCGTCAGCCTTTGTGCGAAGAAGTCGCCAACCAGCGCCTTCAGTTCGTCGTGGATGTCGGCACGGGTGCGCGTGCCGCCGTCATCGCACACGGGATCTTCTTCGCCAGCGGCCTTCAAGATTTCGCGGCCATTGGGTCTGCACTGGCCGAGGAACGAGAGGTGCATGGCGCCGGTGACATAGTGCACGTTGGCGCCGGTGACGCGCGCTGCCACGCCGCCAGCGTCAACGGCATCCGGGACTGTGCCCTTGCGACCAAGATTGATCAGCAGAGCGGGAACCGTCAAGGCAGCCAGGCTGTTGTCAGTGAAAGCCGGCGCGAAGCCCGGATCAATTGCTACCACTGATTTGAAGCGCGGGTCATGGTTGGATTGGTTGAAACGGGCATTGTCCAACTTGTGCCAGTCGACACCGCCGCGCTGCAGCCAGGCGCATTCCGATACGCCTTGCTTTTGAATGTCACAGAAGGCGGCAAACTTGTCCGCGTCAACACGCGCGCCCGCCGTCGCCAGCGCGGTGTGACCGCCGAGTGAAAAGCCCGCTAGCCCGACGCGGTTGGAGTCAATTGCCGAGCCGAATTCTGGCGCGCCAAGCAAGGCCGTGAGGACAGCCGACATATCCGCCGGCCGCTCCCAGATCTTGACGGTCTCGCTCGGCAGCGAATCGCGCGACGTGGTGCCGGGATGGTTCGGCGCGGCGACGATGAAGCCACGCGCGGCCAGCGCTGTTGCCAGCCAGGCGAGGTTGGCGGCGTTGCCGCCGGAGCCATGCGAGATCAGCACGGCCGGAAAGCGGCCCGGCGCCAGCGGCGCGTCGCGTTGGGCGCTGGTACCGACGAACAAGGCATCGCCGCCGACTTGCTCAACCACACCACCTGGAGCGGACGGATACCAGATCAACGTCTCGACCCCCTTGGCGCGATGGCCAGCCTCGACGCGGATGCTGCGGACGCCAACCTCGCCCGCGTCGGCGCTGGCCAGTGCGCCGGCGCTGCCGAGGGCCGCCGCCAAGACTGTTGTCAGTATGCGCTGTGACATTTTTCGTACCTCTGTTGCATGCCGGGCAATCCGCCGGGCTGCCGCAACGTCGCGGTTTCCGGTGGCCGCAGAGACCTGAAACGCGATAAAGGTCGCTCTGGAACGCGTTCCAGGTCTTGCTCGCGCGCTCAAACCGCGCCAGGAAAGCCCCCGAGGAACGCCGCCATGCTGTTCATCCCGTTGCCATTCGTCATTGCGCTCCTGCTCGCACTGTTGCTGATGCGCCTCATCGCCGAAGGTGGCGTGGCGGCAGCGTTCCGGCCGTTCTTCCTGCTGATCGGCGGCTATGCCGTGCTGTCGGTGCTGATCGGCCTGCGTTGGGGCTACGGCCTGACCGGGCTGCTGCCGGTGATGGCGCTCATGGCGTCAGTCCTCCCGCCCTTGGCCTGGATCGCCTTCAGCAGCTTGTCGAGCGAATCGACGTCGATCAGCCGCTGGCACGCGCTGCCAGCCCTTGCCGTCGTCTGTCTGTTCTTGTTCGCCCCGATACTCATCGACTGGGCCCTGGTGTTGATCTTTGTCAGCTACGGCGTGGCGCTACTGCGGCTCGCCGCGCGGGGTCCGGACGCGCTCGATCGCGTGCCGGTGGTCAACGCCGCGCGCGTCCATCAGGCGCTGATCGCCGGCGGCATCATGCTGATCCTATCAGCGGGCGTCGACGCGGCGGTCGCGTTGGACTTCTCGGTGGCCCAAGGCGCCTGGGCAGGTCAGTTCGTGGCGGTTGCCAACGCGCTCAATCTGCTGATTCTGAGCAGCGCCTTCGCCATAGCGGGACGCGATACGGCGCAGTCTGGAGATGAACCGTTAGAGCCCGAGCCGCTGCAACCGGCAACCGTGAGCCGCCTGACTGCCACTGAGCCGCCAGCAAAGTCCGCAGATCCGACCGCCGCTGACCACGCCGTGCTGGCGACCGTTGAACAGCTGGTGACCAGCAAGCAGCTGTTCCGCGATCCCGAACTGACCCTGAACCGGCTGGCGCGCAAAGCCGTACTCCCGGCCCGCGCGATCTCAATCGCGATCAACCGCGTCAAGGGCCAGAGCGTCTCGCACTATATCAACGCTCACCGGGTCACGGAGGCCTGCCGCCTGCTCGCCGAAACCGACCATTCGGTCACCGCCATCATGCTGGAATCAGGCTTCCAGACGAAGTCCAATTTCAACCGTGAGTTCCGCCGCCAGACCGGCCAAAGCCCCGGCGAATGGCGGACCAGCGCCAGTCGCTAGCCACGTGCCAGTTGCGCTGCAGGGTTGACAGCATCGCCGGGCATTGCCACCAAGGCACTCGTGCCTCGAACCGTCCACACTTCCCCGTCAGCTGCTATGAGTGGCTACCGTCCTTCGCCCGACCGGCGCGAGGAGCGTGGCCCGTTTGACATCATCGGCGATGTGCACGGCTGTCTCGACGAGTTGCAGGCGCTGCTCGCGGCGCTTGGGTATGGCGCTGACGGCGCCGGTCCTCCGGGCCGCAAACTGGTGTTCGTCGGCGACCTTGTCGATCGCGGCCCCGATGCCGCTGGCGTGCTGCGCTTGATCATGGCGCTATGCGCATCCGGCGAGGCCCTGTGTGTCCCTGGCAATCACGACGAGAAGTTTCGCCGCTGGCTGGCCGGACGCGACGTCAAGCTGACGCATGGGCTGGCGGAAACCGTGGTGCAAGTCAGCGCCGAGCCGTCGAGCTTCCGGCGATCGCTCGCTTTGTTCTACGAAGCCTTGCCAAACTATCTGTGGCTCGACGGTGGAGCGCTGGTCGTCACCCACGCCGGCATCCGTGCCAGCATGGTCGGCACGATGTCCGGCGAAGTGCGCGCCTTCTGCCTGTTCGGCAACACCACTGGCGAATACGACGAGTACGGCCTGCCGATCCGGCTCGATTGGGCGCTGCAGCATCCCGGCACGCCAGCGATTGTCTACGGCCACACGCCGGTCGCCACGCCGGTTTGGGTCAACAACACCTTGTGCATCGACACCGGCTGCTGCTTCGGCGGCCACCTGACGGCATTGCGCTGGCCCGAACGCGAGCTGGTCAGCGTGCCGGCGCGCCAGACCTACGCCATCAGCCGCCGGCCGTTCCGGGTGATTGACGGCGCATCCGCCGAGCGCGCGCCTTGAGCAGTCAAGCTGGGTTTCGGCGCCCGGACCTGCGCCAGTCAGCTGGAAAACTGCTTCCAAAACTGTTAAACCGCGACGATGAACCAACTTAGTCCGCTGCGGCCACGCCCAACAACCAATGCAGCCGAGGGCCTGCCCCGCTGGCGCTGGACCCTCGACGACATCGAGCGGCTGGTTACGGCTGGCGTGTTCGGCGAGTTCGACCGGCTGGAACTGATCGGTGGGGAACTGGTGCCGATGTCGCCCAGGGGCAATCATCACGAGTATCTGCGCAATCTGCTGTCAGTCCGTCTCGCGCGTATGACTGATCCAGACGTTTTGCTTGGCTTCGAACCGCAGTTCAACCTCGCTGATGACGAGTTCCGCAAACCGGACATCATGGTCTATCCCAAGGACATCCGCGTTCATGACGTGCGCGGTGACACGGTGCTGTTGGCTATTGAGGTCAGCGACAGTAGTTATGGCAATGACACACTGACCAAGGCGGCGACCTACGCGCGGTTTGGTGTGCGTGATTATTGGGTGATCAAGGCCGAGTCTCGTCAAACCGAGATCTTTCGCGATCCCGATCCGGCGACCGGCCGCTACACGTCCCGGATTTCCGTTCCAGAGACGCAACAATTGCAGGCGCTGCTTGTTCCCGGCATCAGCCTGAACCTGGCAAGCATCGACTGACGTTCGAACAACCAATAATCCTACAAACCGCGGGCCGGCTCAGAACGCAAGTTAGCCAGGCCGGTACGCCGCAGCGTAACCGCCTCACGCCTTGACGATCTTGGCGCGCAAGTCGCCGCTGACCGCCTTGGTAGCGTTGCGGGTGTCGACCACCAGCTTGCTGTGCTGGACCAGTTCGGTCCAGTTGACGGCGGTGTGGTCGGTGATGACAAAAGCGGCGTCGAAGCTGGCCAGTGTCTCAGGCGACCAGGCTACGGAATTCAGGCCGGCAAGGTCGGCGTGCTCGCGTGTCATCGGGATTACCGGGATGTGCGGGTCGTAATAGCTGAGCTCGGCGCCGAGCTTATGCAGCATCTCGTAAATGACCAGCGCCGGGCTCTCGCGCATGTCATCGACATCCTTCTTATAGGCGATGCCGACAATCAGGATCCGGGCGCCGTTGATGGACTTGCGTTGCCGCTCGCCGAGCGCCAATTGCAATTCGCTGACGACATGGCGCGGCATATCGCGGTTGACCTCGCCAGCCAGCTCGATGAAGCGCGCGCTCTTGCCGAACTCACGCGCCTTCCACGACAGGTAGAACGGATCAATCGGGATGCAGTGACCGCCCAATCCTGGCCCCGGATAGAACGCCATGTAGCCGAACGGCTTGGATTTGGCCGCTTCGATGACTTCCCAGACATCGATGCCCATCGGCCCGAAGATCAGCTTGAGTTCGTTGACAAGGGCGATGTTGACGGCGCGGAAGATGTTCTCGGTCAGCTTGACGGCCTCGGCCGTCTCGGGGCTGGATACGGTGACAACGCGCGGCACCAGGGTCTCATACAGCGCCGCCGTCATGGCGAGCACCTCAGGCGTCGCGGCGCCAACAACCTTGGGGATTGTCGTTGTCTCGAAGTTCGGGTTGCCCGGGTCCTCGCGCTCCGGCGAATAGGCGACAAAGAAATCAGCTTGCGCCTTGAGACCGCTCAGCTTTTCCAGGATCGGCTGCATCAGATCCGTGGTGGTGCCGGGATAGGTGGTTGATTCCAAGACCACCAGCTGGCCCTTGCGCAAATGCGGGCCGATCGCTTCGGCAGTGCCGGTGATGTAGGACAGATCCGGGTCCATAGTCTTGGTCAACGGCGTCGGTACGCAGATGATGATGGCGTCGACTTCCGGGATGCGGCCGAAATCAGCGGTGGCATCAAAGCGGCCGGCCTCGACCATGGCGCCGATCTTGGCGGCCGGAATGTGCTGGATGTAGCTGCCGCCTGCCTTGAGCACGGCGAGCTTGTTCGGATCGATGTCAAAGCCAACGACCTGGAAGCCTTTGGCGTGGAAGCCCAGCATCAGCGGCAGACCAACATAGCCGAGGCCAACCACGCCGATGCGGGTTTCGCGCGCCGCCACCGAGGCAATGTAGTTGGCGCTGACGGACTCTGGGTCGGCTGACTTTGCAACAGCGGATTTGGCAGTGGCGGACATAAGGTGGCTTGCTCCGGATCGGGATCGGACTTTGGGCTACCCTAGGGCAACCCCGCATGGTGGTGCGCTAACAGGCCAGGGATTCGCTTGCAAGGTGGCGGATGGCGCTGCGAGCGCTGTCGCGCGCCATGGATCACTCCTGGGCGTCGGCGTCCAAGCACTCCCGCACGGCGGCAATGATGAAGTCTTGCGTCGGCGCATAGAGATAAGGGTGCATCGGTAGCGATACAACCTCATGGGCGATCCGCTCGCTCACCGCCAGGCCGTTGCCGGCCACCGGGTAACGGCGATAGGCGGTCTGCTGATGCAGTGGCTTGGGGTAATACACATTCGTTGGCACGCCGCGCGCGTCCAGATCGGCCCGGAACTTGTCGCGGGCAGCAGCCGGCACGCGAAGCGTGTATTGCGCCCACACTGAAGTGCAGTCCGGCAACACGTAAGGCGTGGTAACGACATCGGCGAGGGCCGCCGTATAGCGCCGCGCAACCCGTTCGCGCGCCACGATCTCGTCCTCGAACACCGCGAGTTTCTCCAACAGGATTGCTGCCTGGATCGTATCGAGGCGTGAGTTCATGCCGATGCGGACGTTGTCGTACTTGTCGCCGCCCTTACCATGGAAGCGCAGCGAACGCAGCAAGTCGGCTTGCGCGGCGTCGTTGGTCAGGATCGCGCCGCCATCGCCGGAGCAGCCGAGTGGCTTGGCCGGAAAGAAGCTGGCCGTCGTGACATCGCCCAGGCAGCCGACCCGTGTGCCGTGATAGGAGGCACCAAACCCCTGCGCCGCGTCATCGACCAGGGCAAGTCCGTGCGCCCGGCAGAACGCTCGCAACGGATCGTAGTCCGCCGTTTGCCCAAACAGATCGACGGCGATCACGGCGCGCGGCTTACAGCCTGCCCGGACTGCCGCATCGAGCGCCAAGGGCAGGTTCGCCACGTCCAGGTTGTAAGTCGCGGCATCGACATCGGCGAAGACGGGGGTGGCGCCGAGCCAGGCGATCGCCTCGGCAGTAGCGGCGAAGGTGAAGGCCGGGCAGATCACCGCATCGCCCGGCCGGATGCCCATGGACAACAGGCTGAGGCCGATCGCGTCGGTGCCGTTGGCGACGCCGACGACATGGCTGGCGCCGCTGAACGCCGCCAACTTGGCTTCCAGTTCGGCAACCTGCGGGCCTAATATGTAGTTGCCGCCATCAACCACCGCACTGATTGCCTGCTCCATGCGACCGCCAATGCGGCGGCGTTGTGCTGCCAGATCAATGAAGGCGATAGGTTGGCCAGGCTTTTGCGGAGTTGCTGCCATGCTGCTAGCCTTCCTGTTGCGGCGCTGGCTTGGCCGCGCGCGCGTGTTGCGCAACCATCGGATGCCGGTCGCCCGACGCCGTCATGGGCAGCGTGCGGAAGGCCGACACCACCTCGATGGAAGGCCGCACCATATCGAGACCAAAGCCTTGTCCAGCCACGACCTGGGCATAGGAACGATTGTGCAGATCGGCGAACCCCTCAGAGAATTCAAACTCCGTGCCGTCGATCATGACTGACCGGTAGGTAGTCTTCTGCCCCTGGATCGCCTGCGGCAGATCGTTGCGATCGACCGAAAGGAACCAGCGCACATCGGCCTTCTCATAGGACAACATACCGCCGGCGCGCTCGCCCTCACGCAGGTGCACGACCTGCTTTTGCAACGGCCCGAACACGAAGGTCAGCATATCGAAAAAGTGTACGCCGATATTGGTGGCGACGCCGCCCGACTTCGCATCCTCGCCCTTCCAGGACGCGTGATACCAGCGCCCGCGCGATGTAATGTAGGTCAGGTCAACGCTGTGCCGCTTGGTCGAGCTGGCGACTCTCTTGCGCAACTCGTCGACGGCCGGATGCAAGCGCAGTTGCAGGATCGTGTTGACCCGCCGGCCGGTATCGCGCTCGATCTCGGAAAGGCCATCAATGTTCCAAGGATTGAGCACCAAGGGCTTCTCACAGATCACATCGGAACCGGCCCGCATGCCAAAGCGCGCGTGCGCGTCGTGCAGGTAATTGGGCGAGCAGATGCTGACATAATTGATGCTTTCGCCGCGCCGCCGCAGCTTGTCGACATGCCGGTCGAACCGCTCAAATTCGGTAAAGAAATGCGCGTCAGGAAAGTGACTGTCGATGACGCCAACCGAATCATTGGGGTCGAAAGCGACCAGCAGATTGCCACCCACCGACTGCATAGCTTTCATGTGGCGAGGCGCGACATAGCCGGCGGCGCCGATCAGGGCGAAGGTAATCATGGTGCGAACAGTCTCGTTGGCGTTGCAATCCTTCAAGCGCTCATACTCTGCCACGGCCGCAGCCGCCGCGCACTTGCAAACGTTGCCGATACCGGCGAGCGCCAGGTTTAATCGTTTGCCAGAAGGCCGCAGGGGTAAGCGCCTAGCCGGCGTTACCGTTGGCTGACGGGTTCTTGCGGCTGTCGTCCGGGAAAGTCAGCCGAAAGGTTGTGCCGGCTGCGGGTGCGGGCGTCGCCTCGACCAGTTCCACCGAACCGCCATGTGCGCGCATCAGTTCTGCGACAATCGCCAAGCCAAGGCCGGTACCGCCCGGGCGAGCCCCTTGGAACGGTTGGAACAGGCGCGCCCTGGCCTTGGCGGGGACGCCTGGCCCTGTATCTGTCACGTCAATGATCACCGCCGCAGCTGACTGGTGTGCGCGCACCGTGATGCAGTGGCCGAGTTCGCCTGGATCAGCCGGCGCCGGCGCATTCTCCAGTACTTGCATGGCATTGCGCACCAGATTGCCGAGAATGCGGTGCAGCTGATCCGGATCAGCGCAGACGCCCAGGCTGTCGCTGACCTCAAGACGCCAATCAATCGCCGCCGCTGAGCCAGTCGGGCTCGCACCCGTCCTCGGCAGGTCAAGGCTTTCGCCAACATCCACGAGCAGCGGTCGCAATTGCAGTGTTCGCTTAGCCGGCTCCGGCTCGGTGCTGCGGCCATACTGCAACGTCTCTGTGCACAAGCGGATGGCGCGGTCGAGCGAGGCGATCAGCTTCGGCGTCATGCGCTGCACGCCCGGGTCCTCGACACACGCCAGCCGGTCCGAGATCAGTTGCGCGTTGGCGAGGATGTTGCGCAGATCATGATTGATCTTGCTGACCGCGAGCCCGAGCGCTGCCAGACGGCCACGCTCCTTGAGCAGCGACCTGAGATCCGACTGCATATGGGCCAGTTCGCGCTCGACCGTGCCGATCTCATCGCTGCGCCTGGACGGCACTAGCACTGCATCGGGCGCTTCGGGCGCCCGGGCAAAACGCATCATATGCGCGGTCAGCCGCCGGAGCGGCCGCACCAACAGTCCGTACAGCGCGAGATAAACCAAGCCCGCGGTGAACAGCGAGATGAGAATTGAAAGGCCAAGGATGGAAAGTCCCCAGCGCACCATGTCGGCACGCAACTGCGCTTCGTTGACGACGATTTCGAGGGTATCATCTTCGGTGCTGAGGCGGGCCAGCAACGGTCCGCCAATGCCCGCATTCATGCGGTCAACGACGAGCAGCACCCGGTCCTCGTGCTGCGCGAACACCGCCAGAGCATCAACAATGCCGCCGACAAAACCAATTGTGCGCAGGTCATAGGTTGCATCGATCGCAGGCGGCATGGCCTCGTCAAGAATCAACCGGCGCTGCATCGCCGACTTGAGGGCGATGGCGCGCAAGCCCGCCGTCATCAACAACTCTTTCTTGAGCATGTCCGGCAAGGCGCCATCGGGAGCCGCCTTTGCCGCAATCGCCGCAATCGACGCGGCGCGAACCCGGTCCTTCAGCCATGACATCCGGTAGTTGGCGATCGACGGCAGGAAGATGAACACTTCCGACAACATGACGAACAGCACGGTCAGCGCGAGCAAGCGGCCCGGCAAACCGAGCGCCGCAGCGCGGATGGCCTGCATCAGATTGGGTGTCGGCTTGACTGCGGGCGGCATGATTTTATGATCACCGGCGGCGCAGCGCGAGCCGGCTGACCGGCCGCAGCAGGGCCGGCGAACGCCGCTGGGGTGCAATCGACAATGCGGCTTCAACGCTGGCCTCGGCCAAACTGGGGATAACGGGGGCAGCCGCTGCCATATCCCTGAGACTGAGGCCCTGGCTGATTGCCAACGCCCAGACATGGATCAGGTCAATCGCGGCGGCGCCAGTGATGCCGGCGCCCAAGATCCGCCCGTCGGACGCGGCAATCACCTTGACGAAACCGGAGCGCTGCTGGGTGAGCAGCCCAAAATCCGTCTCGGAGAAAGGCCAGCGGGCAATTCGGATGCCCACGCCATAGCGCTTGCGTGCCGCGCCCTCGTCCAATCCGACGGTGGCGAGGCCGGGGTCAGTGTGGACGACGATCGGCACAACCGGCCCGTCGCTGACTGAGCCGCCGGCAAAAAGCCGCGCGACCTGGGCGAGGCCCTCGGCGCGCGCCGCCGTCGCCGTCGCCATGCCGCCCTGCCGGACATCGCCAATCGCCGTAACGCGCTTGTTCGAGGTCACGCCATAGCTATCGGTGCGGATGCCCGTCTTGTCGAAGGCGATGCCGCCAGCTTCCAGGCCAAGTCCCTCAAGTCGCGGCGACGCGGCTGTCGCTACCAGCAGGTGCGTGGCCTCCAGCCGGTCAGTCTCACTGCCGGCGGAGACCGACAGTGTGATGCCCTTACTAGGGCGGCCAACCGCCTCGATCCGCTCGATCGCGACGCCTTCGGCGATGAACAACCCCTCGTCGCGCAGCGCGTCCAGCAGGGGATCGG
>JANNSA010000402.1:0-6583 GCA_031402115.1 Hyphomicrobiaceae bacterium
CGGGTGCTGTCGACGCACTGGGTGTGGGTCGCGTGTCGCAGCTTCCACTACTGCGCGAAACTCATCAGCAACTCGGCGGTTTGATGAAAAAATCCAGCTCGGGTCGCTCCTGATGCCTGAAAGAACGCGAGACTGCGCGAAGGCAATCAGTTCTGTAGTCCACCCATAGCGGTCGGCGGTGAGCGTCAGGGAACGAGCAGCGTCGATATAGCGATGGTTCCGCACCAGATATCCATCGATATTTTTAAGATAGCTCATAAAATGAATAGGGACCTGATCCTCGAACTCGGCTTTTGCCGTATCAACTTGCTCGCGACAAGCCGTGACGATGCAGGCCGCGATCGCCCCAAGATCCTGCCGCGTCATTTCGATTATCGTCCGGTCATTGATGCCGAAATACTCAAAATCGTGCAAAAACGATGCGTAGACAGAGTTAGATGTCGAAATGATTTGGATCATAGGCAGCGGCTGCGCAGCCGTCGACGTGGCGGCCACAGACCCGCCACTGCCGACGCCGACGAACAACGTCGCGTACCGTGTGAGGTGAGCAAACTCTCGCAGTGACAGAGACCCAGATGCCCTGGAACGCGGGTCGCGCAGCGTTATCGGCAAGTGGCTGTTGAAAATGACTGTGGTCTCTGGCAAAGCCGCATAAATGTCAGCTGCGATGGCCTGTGCCATATCAGGTGTTATGAACGACTGACCGCTTTTCGGCGAACATTCGAACAGAATGCGGTGCTCAAAATCGGCAAGCCGGTTCGCCAAGGCGAAGGCGTCAACGCGTTCTGTCTCCGCGTCGGTCAGTCTTATCACATTAGTGATCGGTACAGTGATTGGCTTACCGTATGAGCGCAAAATACTGGGCCGGATCGTACCGTCGTAATTATGAAAGTTGTTGGGCCAGATCTGGGACAGCAACACATGATCAAACTCACGTCGCGTGTAACGCTTCAAGGCCTCTCGTTCGAATAACAACCATTGGACGTGCGGAGTATGGTCGCTGGCTGCGGGCAGTTGCCAGAATTCGTCGACGTCGGGATTATTAGCAACTGTCTTCATACAGCTTCTCGAAACCGCCCAGGTGATATGCGCCTTGGGAAAGTCCTGACGCAGCTGCCGCGCCAGGATAGTTGCATACAGACAGTCACCATTGGCGCTCAGTTGGCCGAGCAGGATCCGATCCATCATGCTGTCTCGCTTTGCAGGGCCGTGATCATCTCGGCGACGATGTCGGTAATCGTCTTCTGTGGGCGTCGACCGATCGTTGCTTCCAGCCGCCGCTGGGATACTTGGAACTGCGGCCCGGCGTCACCGGACGAGCTGTCCTCGACCAGATGCTGGTCAGCGTCGAGGCCATAGCCCGTGAATAGGTGGCGTGCCGCCATCCAGGAGATTTCCTTGTTCAATCGCAAGACATCGTTGAACAGGCGATGGCCGAACTGGTAGACGAAAATTCGGGCATCACCGGCCGCCAGATCGAGCGAACCGTCACTTGATGCGTCATCATAGACCAGCAGCCCGAAGTCTCGGAACGTCTGCTCCTGAAACGACGCGATCAGCTCCCGCAGAAAATCGGCGCCGTTGAAGACAGGCAGCAGGATCGAGATCGCGGGGGCCGCATCAGCCAGGGGATGATCCTCCAAAATCAGTTGCCAAGTTCGTGCGCCAAGTCAGGCCGACGGTTGCGTTTCACTTAATAGTCTGGCATCCATTGCCTTGTCGGCGAACTGAATGCGGTAGAGATTGGCATAGAGGCCGCCGCGCCGCACCAGCTCGACGTGGGTGCCGCTTTCAGCAACTCGCCCGTGATCGATCACGTGGATGATATCGGCTTCCATCACCGTCGCTAAGCGGTGGGCGATGACGATGGTGGTGCGGGCGCGCGTCAGCTCTTTTAGCGAGGTCTGGATAAGAAGCTCGGTCTCGCTGTCGAGCGCCGATGTCGGCTCGTCGAGCAGCACGATCGGCGCGTCCTTCAGGAACGCACGGGCGATCGAGATGCGCTGGCGCTGGCCGCCGGAAATCTGGCTCCCGAGTTCACCGACCGAGGTCGCGTAACCCTGTGGCAGGCTGCGGATAAAAGTATCGGCATGCGCCGCCCGGGCGGCGGCGAAAATCTGCTCGTCGGTCGCATCACGGCGACCGGCGGCGATGTTTTCACGGATGCTGCCTTCGAACAGGAACACGTCCTGGCTGACCAGCGCCACCTGACTGCGCAGTGAGTGCAGGGCGACGCCTTCAAGCGACTGCCCGTCGATACTGATGGTGCCGCCCGACGGCAGCCAGAACTTCTGGATCAGAGCAAAAATGGTGGTCTTGCCTGCTCCTGAGGTGCCCACCAGCGCCGTCGTCTTACCGGCCGGCACTATCATGTCCAGTCCGCGCAGCACCGGTTTGTCCGGCTCATAGCTGAAGGTGACACCTTCGAACTCGATCAGCCCGCTCGGCACGATCAGCGCCGGCTTGGTGCCGTCCTTCTCGTCTTCCAGCGCCGGCTGGTCGAGCATGGCGTACATCATGCGCACGCCGACTGTGGTCGCCGCCAGCTGGACATGCACGCGCGACAGCCGCCGCGCCGGATCGGCCGCCAGCAGCAGCGCCGTGATGAACGCGAAAAACTGGCCGGGGGTCTCGCCGTGCCAGATGCTGCGTGATCCCGCATAGAGCACCACCAGCGCCACCGCAAAGCCGCCCAGGCTGTCAATCATCGGATTGACGCGCGCCTGGACGCTGGTGATCTTGTTGCCGAGCCGCTCGACCGCATCGACGCCGCCGACCATCCGGACCCTTAGCACGTCCTCGAGCTGGAACGACTTGACGATGCGGATACCCTGCGAGGTCTCCCGCACCGTGCCGATGATCGTCGTTGCCGACAGCACCTCGCTGCTGGCCGCCTTCTGGATGCGCTTCACCAGCTTTTTCAGGCCGAATGCCGCGAACGGCCCGCCGATGAACGACAGCAGCGCCATCGTCGGACTTTGCAACACCATGACGATGACAAGGCCAATCAGCGTCAGCAGATCGCGGCCGATGCTGACCGCGATAATGTTCATCATCTCACGCACCGAATTGGCGTTATGGGTGATGAAGGTGATCAATTCACCCGAAGGCGTGCGCTGGAAATAACCGACGTCCATCTTCAGCAGGTGATCGAACATCCGCTTCTGGGTCGCCGCGACCAGCCGGTTGCCGATCCGGCTCAGCGTCACCTCCTGGAAATACGAAGCAAAACCTTTGATGACGAACAGCGGCACGATGATCGCTGGGATCCACAACAGCGCATCGGTGTTCTTGTCGACGAAGATCTTGTTGATGACGTCGCGCATCAGCCAGGCGGTGGCCGATGTGCAAGCGGCGAACACCGCCATGAACACGAAGGCGACGGCGTAGCGCGGCCCAAAATCCCGGCCGTGCTCGCCGAGCATGCGCTTGAGCAAGGCCCAGGTCGTAGTGGGCTTAACCGGCGGAACAGGTCGGATGTCTGGCAAGTCGTAACCTCACGGCGGGAGAAGGCGGTGATTTCTAGCTTGTTATGAACCGCCCGTCCAAGCGTTGCGAGCGCGGATAACACTGCCGCCGCGGATGCGCCACAACCATAACACACCGGCCAGCTCGACGAGCTTTAAGCATCTGGTCTCTTGAAGTGTCGAACCAGAATGGATTTGCTGTCTTCATTGCTCAAGCTAGGAGCTTTGGGGCGACGGGACAAACGGTCCTTCATGCTCAGCTTACCCGCCAGGAACCGAATGGCGCGGGCGAGCGGGAGCACCGTCCGCAAGGCAAAAAGCGCCTCCGGAGAGTCGAATTTGGCAATCTTGGCCATCAATTTGCGGTCACGGGCGCTGAGGCTTCCGTGCGCCACGAAGTTGGCCGTGACGGTTGATCGCGCGGCCAGATCTTTCAGCCAGACAGAACCGACCCCGCTTCTGGCAATCTTGCGGAAGACGACCGAGCCGAAGCCATAGCGACAGCCTTCGAAATCGAAATCCTCAACGCCGTCCCGCCAGACCGGTCGATCGACGAGGCCGCAGTCGGGGATGGCCGGCATCAGAACGCTGCAGATGTAGTCGTGGCTGTAGAGCCTATGGTCAACTGTCGGCTTCGGCATTCCTGGCCTGTAGAGCTCTTGGAAATCGACCGTCAGAATGGCGACGCCGCCGGGTGCGAGTAAGTCCGCAACCATCGAGACGAACTCCAGATCGTGCTCGACATGCTCAAGCACGGACACAGACAGCACCACATCATAGCTCGATAGCCGGGTCTGCTGCTTGAAGTAGAAGTCCCGCAGATCTTTGCCATCGATAACCGGATCCACCTCGTCGATCATCCACCCCTTGGCGCGAAGCGTCGCCACCGTGGTATCCTCGTAAGACCCGATTGCCAGAATCCGAGGCTTTTTGTATCGCGCGAGCAACTGTTCGGCCGTATGGAGTGAAAACGCCTGCTGTATATTGGCGCGCGGTATTTTCCGCGCCAACATGGCTGGCGCATAACGCTCCAGATCCGCCAAGCTTTCCCGATATGCAGTGCGCGAACGCTCGTCCAGGATTTTGTTCAATCCGCGCCCGTCCGGCGTCGCTTTCGCAGCCTGTATCTGCTCCAGGCATTTCAGGCAGGCGGATTCCCAAGCCTGGCTCGATGCTGCGGCCGAATACTGGTTGATCAGGGGCGTCAGAATGCGCGAACCGTTTGCCGCAATGTCGCGCAGCGACTGGTGGTCGACGCATGGCGACGGGTTCAACGAGAGCACGTTGCGAAACATCGCCGAGTTGCTGACGGCCAACGGGCGACCGCATGCGAGCGCATAGTCTATGGTGCTCGAAATGCCACGGCCTTTGCTCGACGCATATAAAAATGCGTTGATCGTATTCTCTGAAAGAAAGCGCAATAGTTTCGCATCGTCGAAGAAGTGGTTGGTGATTTCCAACGCGATGCCCGGCTTCGTGACCGCGTTGCGGCACTGCCCGGCAATGCGCTCGTAGTCGCCCTCCGGGACTGACGCCACTGAATCGTGGGGCGGGATATTGATGCGGATGCGGGCGGTGTCGAACTGCTCGTTGACCAGTGCACAGAGGTCATCGAACCCCTTGCCGCGGGTGGCGAACCCGAACGATCCGACAGTGAAGATCGCGGGAGGGCCGGGGAGATTTTCAAGTAGGGCCGGGATGAAGCGCGGCACCGGAACGACGAAGGGATTGCGCGGGACGAGGTCGGGATCCGCGCAGAATACGAAATCGGCAAATGGCAAGTCGATCTGGTCGGCAATGTCCTGGTCGACTTCGTGCTGAATGACGAAGACCGGCACCACCGAAAATCGCTTCAGGCCCGCGATGAAACTCAGCGTGCTCGGATGATAATTGGCGAGGACGAACGCCGGTTTGGTTGCGCGGATGCGTGCCTCCAATTCATCAAGCCCGGCGGCCTCCATATAGCTCCAGGAGATTTCCTTGTTCAGCCGCAGGACATCGTTGAACAGGCGATGGCCGAACTGGTAGACGCCGCAACGTTGACCTTTGTGTGTGACGAAAAGTGCTGTGGTCATTAGGTCTGCTCCAAGTCAACCAGGCCCGCGGCCCCGATACATTCAAAGTCCCGGTCAAGCAGGGCGGCAACGCGACGGGCCAGCCCGCAGCTCGCGCCCGTCCAGCAGCGCCGGCAGGTGCAGCAGGATGCACGCGGCGCTCACTCCGGCCACTTGAACCAGATGTCCTGCAACTCGTATGGGTCGCCATTGCGCTCGGGGGAAACCTGAAGGATGGTCTTCCTGTGCACCAGAAAGCCGTAGGAGACGACAAGGTCGAACAGCTCGGCCGGCGTCGTGGCGTTACGCTTCAGCCAGCCGGAGTTGAATTCCAAAAAGATATTCTTGACCGCGCCTTTCCGCACGAGTTCACGCATGCCCCGCATGACATTTGGCTCGTACCCTTCGACATCTATTTTGATCAGCTTGATGACCTGTCCATCGGCGAGTGGCTCGTAGTGATCGAGCGAGATCAACGGCACTTGCAACGGGACAAAGCTTGGATCTGATGGAAAGGCACTGGGCGAGTGGACGGAATCGTTAACCGGCATATAAATATGCTCGTAACCTGGCGCCGTCTCAACGGCAGCGCGCATCAGCGTGACGTTTTTCAAGTCGTTTTCCACTATAGTGCTGCCGATCACATCGGCCGCTAGCGGGCTCGGCTCAAAAGCGAACACGCTCCCCGCCGGCCCCACTAACGTCGAGGCCAGGGCCGTGTACCAACCAAAATTTGCACCGACGTCGACGAACCGGTCTCCGCGCGAAAGGCACTCCCTGGCCCAGGCTGTCTGTTCCGGTTCATAGGCGCCTGCAGCCATTCCAGCCTGGATGGCTTCACTGGTATCAAGCCGCATCAGTAGCGAATGCACCTTCATCAGTTGGGGCTGAGACGGATGCGCTGACACAACCGCTGCTCCGCTTGAGGGTTTCTTCTTCCTCTTCAATAACCGTCGGCCGGTCTTGTACCACCTTGCCAGAACCGGCCACGCTGCAAGATGGTCAACCGGTCGCAACTCGTCGCGCCGCACGTAGACGTCGTTAGGCTCAAGTCGGCTCCAG
>JANNSA010000403.1:0-3932 GCA_031402115.1 Hyphomicrobiaceae bacterium
GCCTGCGAAATCTATCTGCAGAACGACAGGGTTGGTGGTGCTGTGCCAACGTAGATTTGTCCGGTACTGAGCGCTATCCTGAAAGTCGCGGGATGGGGCCGCGACCGGTCGCTTCGGGTCAGAAGCAGAAATTCAAACTGAACCACTACCCACGGCCGGGCTGCGTCGCAACCCCAGCGCGGCACATAAGCGCCCGGCCGTTCCTACTCCGCCGCTTCAACCTGGTAATTGGCCTCACGCATGCGGCCGAACTCCTTCTGCCAGTCACTCGGCTGGTTCGAGCGGGTCACCTGCACTGCCGTGACCTTGTATTCCGGGCAATTGGTCGCCCAGTCGGAGTTGTCGGTGGTGATGACGTTAGCGCCGGTCACCGGGTGGTGGAAAGTTGTGTAGACGACGCCGGTCGGCACGCGGTCGGTCAGCGTTGCGGTCAAAGTGGTGCCGCCGATGCGCGAACCCAGCGAGACGCGGTCGCCTTCCACAATGCCGCGCTCCTCGGCGTCGTGCGGGTGGATTTCCAGCACGTCCTCGGCGTGCCAGGCGACATTGCCCGTGCGCCGGGTTTGCGCGCCGACATTGTACTGGCTGAGGATCCGGCCCGTGGTCAGGATCAGCGGGAACATCCGGGTCGAACGTTCCGTCGTCGGCACATATTCCGTCAGCATGAAGCGGCCGAGCCCGCGCACGAATTTGCCGATGTGCATGGTCGGCGTGCCCTCGGGCGCGGCGGCGGTGACCGGCCATTGCAGCGAGCCAGCCGCGTCAAGGTGCTTGAACGACACGCCGGCAAAGGTTGGCGTCAGGCGCGCGATCTCGTCCATGATTTCGGCGGCCGAATTGTAGTGCATCGGATAGCCCATGGCAGTCGCCAGCCGGCTGACGATGTCCCATTCCGCCATGCCCGACTTCTCCTTCATGACCGGCCGCACACGATTGATGCGGCGCTCGGCATTGGTGAAGGTGCCATCCTTTTCCAGGAATGAGGTGCCAGGGAAAAACACATGCGCATAAGCGGCGGTTTCGTTCAGGAAAAGATCCTGCACGACCAGGCATTCCAGCGCTTCCAAGGCGGCTTGCACGTGCTTGGTGTTGGGGTCGGATTGGGCGATGTCTTCGCCGTGCACGAACAGGCCCTTGAAGCCGCCATCGATGGCGGCAGCGAACATATTCGGGATGCGCAGGCCCGGCTCCGAGACGATCGGCACGCCCCAATCTTTCTCGAACAGCGCCCGCACATCGGCGTTGCCGACATGCCGGTAGCCCGGCAATTCGTGCGGGAACGAACCCATGTCGCAGGCGCCCTGCACATTGTTCTGGCCACGTAACGGGTTGATGCCGACGCCCTCGCGGCCGATATTGCCAGTCGCCATGGCGAGGTTGGCCATGGCCATCACCATGGTGGAGCCTTGGCTGTGTTCGGTGACGCCGAGGCCGTAATAGATCGCCGAATTCGGGCCAGCAGCGAACAGCCGCGCTGCGGCGCGGACCTCAGCGGCGGGCACGCCCGTATGGACTTCCATGGCTTCCGGAGAGTTGCGCTCCTCGGCGATAAAGGCGCGCCAGCGGTTGAACTCCATCATGTCGCAGCGCTCGGCGACGAAGTCTTCTTTGACCAGCCCTTCGGTAATGACGACATGGGCGAGCGAATTCATCAGCGCGACATTGGTGCCTGGCCGCAATTGCAGATGATGGCTGGCTTGAATGTGGGGCGTGCGCACCATGTCGATGCGGCGCGGATCGGCAACGATCAGCTTGGCGCCCTGGCGCAGCCGCTTTTTCATGCGCGATGCGAACACCGGATGGCCATCGGTCGGGTTGGCGCCGATCACGATCATCACGTCGCACTGATCGACCGAGGCGAAGTTCTGCGTGCCCGCCGAGGTGCCGAAGGTCTTGCTCAGTCCGTAGCCGGTTGGCGAATGGCAGACGCGCGCGCAGGTATCGACGTTGTTATTCCGGAACGCCGCCCGGATCATTTTCTGGACAACGAAGACTTCCTCATTGGTGCAGCGCGACGAGGTGATACCACCGATCGAGTCGATGCCATGTTTGGCCTGGATCGCCGTGAAGCGGTCGGCCGTGAACTGGATCGCCTCATCCCAGCCGACCTTGCGCCATGGATCGCTGATGTTGTCGCGCACCATCGGCGACAACTGCCGGTCCTGATGCGTGGCGTAGCCCCAGGCAAAGCGGCCCTTGACGCAGGAATGGCCCTCGTTGGCGCCGCCATCCTTATGCGGCACCATTCGGATGACCTGATCACCGTTGAGTTCGGCCTTGAACGAGCAGCCGACACCACAATAGGCGCAGGTCGTCAGCACCGTCTCGGTCGGTGTGCCATGCGCGACCACCGATTTCTCGATCAACGTCGCGGTTGGGCAGGCCTGGACGCAAGCGCCGCACGAGACGCATTCCGAGTTCATGAAGTCTTCGTCCATGCCGGCCGCAACATGGGATGCGAAGCCGCGCCCGTCGATCGTCAGCGCAAAGGTGCCCTGCACCTCCTCGCAAGCGCGCACGCAGCGTGAGCAGACGATGCACTTGGACGGTTCGAACTGGAAATACGGGTTGCTGAGGTCCTTGGTGCGGATCTCGCTAGCCGCGTTACCATTGGCGAAATGCGCCTCGCCATCCATGCCATAGCGGACTTCGCGCAAGCCCGTGACGCCGGCCATGTCTTGCAATTCGCAATCGCCATTGGCGCCGCAGGTCAGGCAATCGAGCGGGTGGTCGGAGATATACAACTCCATCACGCCCTTGCGTAACTTCTCCAGGCGCGGCGTTTGCGTGTGCACGACAAGGCCCGGCGCCACCGGTGTAGTGCAGGAGGCCGGCGTGCCCTTGCGGCCCTCAATCTCCACCAGGCACAGCCGGCACGAGCCGAACGCCTCCAGCATATCGGTGGCACAGAGCTTGGGAATTTTGACCTTGGCGTCCATGGCTGCGGCCATAATGGAAGTGCCTTCGGGCACCGTCACAGTACGCCCGTCGATTTCCAGCGTCACCAGCCTGGCGCTAACCCGGATCGGCGTGCCGCGGTCGAGTTCCTTGAGCAGGGGCATGGCGGCGGAGTCCCGTGTACGAGGAGCGCAAATCTGTTCAGTTCAACGGTGCCGCAAGCTTGCTCAGGGGTCAAATCGATGTGGGCAATGAGGTGATTGAGCGGGGGAATAGGCGTGCGCCTGGGCAGCTGCCTGGGTCCGGCGCTTTTCCTGGAGGCGGCGGTCAACCTGTTCGCTGTCTGGCGCGATAGCGGCTGGCACACCGCATTCGGCGGGCTTTGCTCATCTGTCCGCACGGCAGCGGTGGTGGCGCTGGCCTCGCACTCTGGTCAGGCTACCAGCGGCGCCCGGTCGCCCCCATGTCTGTTCCTGATCGCGACAGAGGAACACTGTGATGGCAGGTCAACGGACGACCGGTAGCCCGGCCGATGCTGGTGCTTTAGACATCCGAGGGCTACCCGCTGCAGCTGACGATTTCGCGCTGCTGGACGCGTATTCGCAGGCCGTGGTCGGGGCTGTGGAAACCGTGGGGCCAGCAGTGGTGCACGTGACGGTGGAGGCGCGCGGGCATGGGCGGACCGCCCGGGGTGGTGGCTCCGGTTCCGGCGTGGTGATTGCCCCCGACGGCTTGGTGATCACCAATCAACACGTGATCGATGGCGCCGATCGCATTGCTGTGACGCTTGCCGATGGCCGCAAGCATGCCGCCCGTGTCATGGGGCAAGACCCTGATACCGATCTGGCCTTGCTGCGCGTCGAGACAGGCGGCTCGCTGCCGGTCGCGGCGCTCGGTAATTCCAAGGGGTTGCGCGCTGGCCAATTGGCGATCGCGATCGGCAATCCGCTTGGCTTTGAGTCGACCGTGACGGCCGGTGTCGTCAGCGCCACCGGGCGCAGCCTGCGCGCCCGCAACGGCCGGCTGATTGATGA
>JANNSA010000404.1:0-13764 GCA_031402115.1 Hyphomicrobiaceae bacterium
TGGCGATGCGGGGCGCCGCTGCGGCAAGCCACGGCTGGCGCGCTCGGGCAAGCGGATGGTGACACGAGTGCCCTGGCCCGGCTCTGATGCCAGACTGACATCGCCGCCGTGTAGTTCCACCAGGCTCTTGACCATCGCCAGTCCCAGCCCAGCGCCGCGCTGGCGCGAGCCTTGCGCGCGACCAATGAAGCGATCGAACACCGTGCGCTGCTGATCGTGCGAGATACCGGCGCCTTCGTCTTCGACTTCAAACACGATGCGGCCTGCCTCGCGCCGGCAGACGAGTGCGACCCGGTCGCCATCATCAGAATGACTGGTGGCATTGGCGAGCAGGTTGAACAGCACCTGCTTCAAACGATGCTCGTCGGCGACAACCTCACTGACATCGGGGTCAATGTTGATGATCAGCTCGAGCTTGGCGCGCGCTACGCGTTCCGCGACGCCCGCCGCCGCCGCACGAATGACGGCCTCGACGCTGATGGGCACCAGTTTCAATTCCAACGCCCCCGCATCAATGGTCGCCAGATCAAGAATGTCGTTGATGATCGCCAGCAAGGTGTTTGAGGACGTGGCGATGTCTTCGACATATTCACGCTGCTTGGCGTTGAGCGGCCCAAACACCGGACTGGACAGCAGATCCGAGAAGCCAATGATGCTCTGCAAGGGCACGCGCAGATTGTACGATACACTCGACACGAACTGATCCTTCAGCCGGTCAGCGGTCTCCAGTGCCTCGTTGCGTTCAATCAGCATGCGTTCGGCACGCGTCGCGTCGGTCACATCAACAAAGGTCAGCAATTGCGCGCCGTCCGGCAGCGGCAGGCCGGCATAGGCGATGACGCTGGCATCGGGCCGGGTCATGGTACCTTCGATACGCTGACGCTGGTCGACCATGCCCGTCACCGCGCGGTTGATGGCGTGCCACGTCTCATCGTGGCTGTAGAGCACGCGGCAACGCAACAGCACTTCCTCGACATGCGGCTCGCGCGCCAGATCGTCCGGATTGAGCTTCCAGATGCCGGCGAAGGCCGAGTTGAATAGCCTCAGCCGTCCGTCGGTGCCGAACACGGCGACACCTTCCTTCAGGTGGTCCAGCGTCTCACCTTGCACGTGCAGAAGGGCGTTCAGGCGGCTTTCCAGGCCGAGTTGCTCGGACACGTCATCGTACAAGCAGGTGACCCCGCCATCGGCGCGCGGTAGGCTGCGCACATTGACCGCACGTCCTGTTGGCAGATGCCAGCTGTCGGCAATTTCGATGCGCTCGTTGACTGTGCGCAATTGCTGCTGCTTCCAGGCGTGGTACTCCGCCTCCTCGGGCAGCTGCCTGGTCTCACGCAAGCGGTCGAGCAGTTCACCAAAACGCGGCCGCGCCGCCAGCCAGCCGGGTTCCAGCCGCCACAGCGCACGGAACGCCGGATTGACGAAATCAAGCCGCTGATCAGGGCCGAAGATGGCGATCGCCGTGGCGACGCGGTCGAAAGTCGGATCGATGCCGGTGGCGCCACGATCGTCCAAGCCGCCAGCCTTGCCGCGACTGGCCTCCATACCAAATCCAGCCCGAGCCTGTTCGCCGCCGCTGCCAGCCAGCGAGGTCAGCGTGACATCGAACGATCGCCGCTCATTGCCTTGGCGCACCAGCATGCGTTCCCGATGCGCGCGGCCATCCGATGCCCGTTGTTCAGCGGTGTGACGCGCCGTTTCGTCGAGCCATTCAACTTGGCGCATGCGCACATCTTCGCGGCTGAGCGCATCGACGGCTTTCACATAGGCATTGTTGACCCAATCAATGCGGTTGTCGGGGCCGCGTAACCAAACCGGCATCGGCAACGCATCGCCGATACCGCGCCACAGCTTGGCCTCGCGCTGCAGCCGTTGCGCGCGCCGCTGCAGTTCAGCAGCATCACCAACGCGCGCCGTGACATCGCGGATGCGCAACACGGCGCCGGCTGCCGAACCACGGCCGTCGAACTCCACCCGCGAACCCATCAGCGTGGTTGCAGCGGATGTGAATGCACGGCCATCTGCCAGCAATTGCTGCATCTGGAACGCCACGAGATGCGCGGTTTCCGCTGGCAACCAGATCTGCCAGTCGAGCAGCTGCACCAAGTCGCGGGGCAGGCCGGGTGTCGTGCCGGCATTGACGAGCCTGGGCGCACGGCCCGGTTCTGTCATGACAATGGTGGCCGTGTCGCTATCGACCAGAGTAGCGGCACTGTCGCGCTGCCGCCCAGCCTCGCCTCGCGCGCGGCGTTCCAATCGGATCGCCTTGTCCGCTGCTACCAGTCGGCCGCGGTAATACGCCAAGCCCCACGCGAGAGCCGCAACAATCCCGATATTGATGGCCGCAGCCGGCAGCAGCACGGCCGGCGTCAACAGTGCTTCAGGCTCAACAATACTGGCAATCGCAAACAACGCCATCGCCACCACGGCGGCGCTGAGCACAGCCAGTGTGCCCGACAGGCGCTCGAAGCGTCGCCCATCGCCGCGCGCCGTCTGCATGTCCGAGACCCCCGCCCATCTGTTGTCCGAGGCTGGATTATGGGCCGTGCGAGGCTGATTCGGCCAGCGGCTGAACATCCGCGCTGTAACAAGGCAAGCGCATCACGCCAGAGTGACTGCCGCGTGAAAGGATTCTGGTTGATACTCGCAGTATTGCTGGACGGGAACCGGGAGATTGACAGCCCATGCTACCGATCGAAACCAGCGGCCCCGCTGCGTGTTGCAGTGGCACTGACGGCGTGATTGCAGTGCCCGTCGCGAATCCCATCCCTGTCTGCCATCCGGCCATGTCGTTGAGCCGCCGCGCTTGCCTTACCGGCACCGCTGCGTTGTTCGGCAGTGCGTTGACGCCGCGCCAAGCCGCTGCAGTGGACACCTCGCTGCTGTTCACGGAACAGGGCTTCGCCTACGAGACGTTCGATGCACTGCCGCCACGCCGGCTCGCACGCACCGATGCCGAGGTGAGGCTTGGCCTGATCCCCGGCAAACCGTTCGCGGTTGGCGATGACGCCGTGACCGGCTGGGTCGAAAAGTCGGCCCGCGCGGTCGCCACTTATTACGGCCGTTTTCCGGCCAAGCTGGCGCGCATGCTGGTGCTGCCGGTTGAAGGCGGTGGCATTCAGGGCGGCACCACCTGGGGCTATCGCGGCCCCGCCAGCCGCGTCTGGCTCGGCCGCTCAGCCACAGCGCTAGACTTGCGCGAAGACTGGGTGATGGTGCATGAGATGATCCATATGGCGCTGCCGCAAGTGCGCCGCCGCCACGCCTGGCTGTCGGAAGGTATCGCGGTCTATGTCGAGTCAATTGCGCGCGTGCAGGCAGGTGATCTGGACAACGGCTTCATCTGGGCCGAGTTCGCCCGCGCCATGCCACAGGGCTTGCCACGGGACGGCGATGGGGGCCTCGACGATGTACGCTCGCATGGCCGGACCTATTGGGGCGGCGCGATCTTTTGCCTAGAAGCCGATATCGAATTGCGGCGGCGCACGGATAACCGGCATGGCCTGCAAACCGCGTTGCGCGCAATCAACAGGATCGCTGATCACACGGAGGAATGGCCAATCGAGCGCGTGCTGCAAGCCGGCGACAATGGCACGGGCACGACGGTGCTGAGCGACTTGTACCAGGGGCAACGTAAAAAGAACGTTGCCATTGACCTGAATGCTCTCTGGGACAGCCTTGGCGTGGTTGCGGGCGACTCAGGCCCGGCGACGTTTTCTGATGGTGCACCGTTAGCGGGAATCCGCAAGGCAATCACCGCGACCGCAACCTGACCCCGCTTGCCGAACTGGGCCGGGACGCTCCGTCGGGGGAGGACTGGGAGCGTCCCGGCGGCGCCGTCCTTGGGGAGGAGAGGGGCGCCTTCTGGGGCGAGGCGATCTCGCTCGTCATCGGGCGAGGAGGGCCCGGGGGTTATGACGGCAGCAAGGGGTCGGCCTCACGTCCGGCGCTGTGGCTGCTCTGGCGTGCAAGCTCTTCATCGGCGCCGATGCGGGGTAAGACGCGGCGTCCGAACGAAAGGTTCAAAAATAGTTTCAGCCCGCCAAAGCTGCGGACAAATGCTGCCGCGCGCGCAGCAGTGCGCCAGCCTCGATCAAGAAACTCATCGCGATTGCGGCGTGTTGCTCGGTAGCAATGGATTGCAGCAACAGTGCCGCCTGATCCCGGCCACCTGCCAAGCTGACGGCGATTTCCGCCAACTGCCGATCGATGCTCGCCGCAGTCTCAACGATCTGATCACGCATGCCGCTGTCCCCTTGGCCTCCTCATCAAGGTCGGCGAGTCGCGGTCAATGAACGGTTTACGGGGGGGCGCCGGATTGGATTCTTGAACGTGGTTTCTGCAGGACGATTTAACACCCGAGCCCGATCCCTGATGTTTGCTGAGTTACGTGACGCGCACGATTTAGAGGCGCGCCGCAGCGCCCCGACATCGCAATGAGTGTGCGGACTGGCTCAATGCGGTTTGTCGTTGGTGGTTACCAGCACTGGGCCGCGTGGCTTGGGCTTCGGCGCTTCGGTTAAAACGCCAAGCCGGCGGGCAACTTCCTGGTACGCTTCCATCATACCGCCCAGATCCTTGCGGAAGCGGTCCTTGTCCATCTTGTCGTCAGTCTTCAGGTCCCACAGCCGGCAGCAGTCCGGGCTGATCTCATCAGCCAGCACGATGGACATCATATCGTTTTCCCAACGACGGCCGAACTCGACTTTGAAGTCGACCAGCTTGATGCCGATGCCAAGAAACAGGCCCGTCAGGAAGTCGTTGATGCGCATGGCATGACTGACAACCTCGTCCAGCTCAAGCGGGTTGGCCCAGCCGAACGCGGTGATGTGATCCTCACTCACCATCGGGTCGTTGAGCGCGTCGTTCTTATAGTAAAACTCGATGATCGAACGCGGCAATTGCATGCCTTCCTGCAGGCCCAGCCGCGTCGCCAAAGAGCCCGCCGCGATATTGCGTACCACCACCTCGATCGGGATGATCTCGACCTCGTGGATCAGCTGCTCGCGCATATTGAGGCGGCGAATGAAATGCGTCGGGACGCCGATGTCGCCGAGTTTCTGGAACAGAAACTCGGAAATCCGGTTGTTGAGCGCGCCCTTGCCTTCGATGATCGCATGCTTCTGCTTGTTGAACGCCGTTGTGTCGTCCTTGAAGTGCTGGATCAACGTGCCCGGCTCTGGACCCTCGTAAAGGGTCTTGGCCTTGCCTTCATAAATCAAACGGCGGCGGTTCATGGTCGATCCTTTAGAACGCGAGTCAGGAACTCCGGCAAGACCAGAGAACAACCAGCACGCGGGCTCATGCCGCACAGAACCATACGATTACCGTCGACCCTAACTGATGCACCAGAGCGATACAATCACAGCCATCGGATGGTTAGCTGTAGCGCGGTGTCGAGAAAATATGGGCGACTTGCGGCAATCCCTTGACTTGTCCGGACTGCCGTGGCCAATATGACGCTCGATGGAGGAGTTTTTCCGGATTGAGGCGGGCCCCATTATTGGGTGCCGACGGATCAACGACATGGTGTGGAGGCCAGCGCTCTCGCTTTCGAGCGCTTGGTGTGGACGAGCTGACCAGCTGGTTGTGTTGAGCGACGGTGCTGCGACGCGAGAGAGACGAAGTTTACGTGACTGCCTTGATAGAGACTAATCCGGCCAATGCCGGAACCCGGACGACAAGATCGTTCACTTTTGGCCACATCTTTGGAGATCCTGCGGGATCGGATGGCCTCTCCCTTCTGCGCGATGATCGCTACGTTGTTGTTGATAGCCCCGTCACGGGTTTGCTGTCGACTGCCAGCCCGGTCGTGCGCCCACCCAGCACCCTGGTTGCGATGGATCTTGACCACGATTGTGGCCGGACCAGCGAAGTCCGGGCGCACTCCCCCACACCCGCAATCTCTCTGAGACACTGAAGGAGTCTACCATGGCCACCGGAACCGTGAAGTGGTTTAACGCCACAAAGGGCTACGGTTTCATTCAGCCGGACAGCGGCGGCAAGGATGTGTTCCTGCACATCAGCGCCGTCGAGCGTTCCGGCATGGATCACCCGCGCGAAGGTCAGAAGCTGTCCTACGATCTGATCGAAGATCGCCAAGGCCGCACATCGGCCGGCAATCTTAAGACGATCTGACCGCGCACCCGCTCACACTCTGAGAGCGGGCAGGCAATTGCGCCTGCCCGTTTTCGTTCATGCGGCACACTCCTCGATCCTCGAAGTTGCGAAGCTAAGCTACCGGCCGCCATGGCTGGCTTGGGCGGCGAGCTTGTTCAACCGGCAACCGCAGCCGGAACAAACTTACAAGTCCAGTTTCAACTGGGCGTGATCGGCCGGGTTGGACTTCCGGCGCAGCGTCGCCCCAGTTCCCCTTGACCGGCGTTGCGACGTGGGAGGCATACCGCTCTTGCGGCTGCCGTGCTTCTCCTGAACGGCATCGGCCGCAGCCAGGAACTCCGCGCCTTGGCGCATCCCGAAGATCCGTTGCTTAGCGACGGCTGCACGTGCCGCCAGATCAACGATCGCCTCGGGATAACGCTTGCCGATCAGGCGCGCCGCATCCGGCCAGCGCCACGGTTCCTGCACGAAAACATCCGGCACGTCTGCCAACTCCGGCACCCAGCGACGCACGAATCTGCCGCCCGGATCCTGGTCATGCCCCTGTTTAACGACATTGTAGATCCGGATCGTATTGATCCCGGTTGTACCTGACTGCATTTGCGCCTGTGGCCAATGAATACCGGGCTCATAGTCCGTGAACTGACGCGCCAGGTGCAGACCAGTGTCGCGCCATGGCAGCCAAAGATTGTAGCTGGCGAACGACATCAGCATCGCCCGCATCCGGAAGTTGAGCCAGCCCGTGGCCCGCAGCGAACGCATGCAGGCGTCGAGAAACGGAAAGCCGGTTTGACCGTCGCTCCAGGCCTTGAGCAAGCTGGCGTCGCCCGGTCGATCAAGCAGCGACGCGCGCAAGCCTCTGGCGGACGGATGCAGCTCGACGAACTCCATCGACGGCGCATCCTCCAGCTTCTGCATGAAGTGGCAGTGCCAATGCAGACGGCCCGAAAACGACACCAGCGAACCACGCCAAGCGCGCGCGTTGTCTGAGTTTTGCCCGTTCAACTCGCGCAATCGAGACCAGGTCGCTTGGGCCGCTTCGCGCATCGACAGGGTTCCCCATGCCAAGTGCGGCGACAACCGCGAGCAGGCAACTGCTCCCGTCGATGGACTTGACATGGCGCGACGGTAGGGTTGGCCCCGTTCGGTCAGAAATGACCCAAGCGTTGCAGTTGCGGCCCGCCTGCCACCTCGCTGTGGTTTGGTGCACCCATCATCGATGAGGCCAAGATCCAAGGCCGACGGCAGCTGGGCCATCGCCAAGTCCGCAATCGGACAAAGGGCCGGCGGCGGCAGCATTGGCTCAGCCATTTGCTTGTCCCAAGCGGCGGCCCAGCCATTGCGCGATCCCAAGCGCCGGATGACGCCCGTCTGGCGGCGCTCATGCCACGGTACGCCGTGCTGACGCGCCCAGGCGGCGACCGCCTTGTCGCGCTTGTACGTCCAATCATTGCCGGTTTCCTCGTGCGACCAAAGCGCGGCGATTCCGTACAAGTGGCGAATGTCTTCCAGCACTGTCACAACGTCGCCCACAGCAACGTAGGGGAGTTGGCCAAGCTCACCGAGCGCATCACGCAGTTCCGCCAGGCTCGCGCGGACAAACCGCCATTGCCGCGCCGATGCATCGGCTTGCCGCCACAGCTCTGGCTCGATCACGTAGAGCGGCATGACCGGCCCCGCCGCCGCAGCAAGCAAAAGCGGTTGATGATCGGTAACGCGCAGATCACGCTTAAACCAAACCACGTGTACTGGTGTTGTCATGCCACCAGTTTATATGTCCAAAGGTCGGGCACAACGGCCACAGAGGCAAGATGAGCGCGCTCCGCGAAGGGATCGGAAGCCGTGAAATAGTGTGCTAAGTGCCTGCTTCGGATCAACCAATGTCCCAATCATCATGCTGTTTGGTAAGCTCTTCCTGCCTGCATTGACGATCTTAGCGGCTATTCTGATAGCGGCGACGGACGGCGCGCGCGCGCAACAAGCCGCTGACTCGCTGTTTGATCTATTCGGCAAGACTGCCGCGCCCGCTAACGACGCAGCGTCATTCACTCTTTGGCGCGAGCGTTTCCGCATCAAGGCCGTGAAGGCCGGCATTCGCGCCGCCACGTTCGACCTGGCGTTCCAGGGGGTGACACCCGATGACCGCATCCTGCAGAAGTTTACGGCGCAGCCTGAACACGAACGGCCGATGTGGGATTACATCGACGGCATGCTTTCGGACAAACGCGTGACGACTGGCCGCCAGAAGCTGGTTGAACTCAGCGGCGTGCTAGACGCGGTGGAAGCGTTCTACGCAATTCCGCGCGAAGTCATTGTCGCAGTCTGGGGAATTGAAACCAGTTACGGTACCAATCTTGGCGACAAGTCGATCATCCGTTCACTTGCAACGCTGGCGTGGGATGGCGGCCGCCGCGCTGCGTTCGGCGAGCAGCAGTTGATTGCTGCGCTGAAAATCCTGCAAAGCGGCGATGTGCCGCCCGCGGCAATGACCGGCTCGTGGGCCGGCGCTATGGGTCACACTCAGTTTATCCCAACGACCTACCTGCAATACGCTGTCGACTTCGACAAAGACGGCCGCCGTGATATCTGGACCGACTACTACGACGCGCTCGGTTCGACGGCCAATTATCTGGTGCGCTCGGGCTGGAAACAGGGCGAGCCCTGGGGTTATCCGGTCGCGCTGCCGCCGGGCTTCGACTATGAATTGGCTGGATTGGAGAAGGGTAAGACCCAACTCGTCGCGGAATGGGAAGCCAAGGGAATTGTTCGCATCGACGGTGAACCAATCCGCCGCAAGGACCTGAAGGCCGCGCTGTTGCTGCCGGTTGGTGCACGTGGACCCGCACTGCTGGTGTTCCAGAACTTCCGTGCAATCCTGCGCTACAACGCGTCGACAGCCTATGCACTTGCAGTCGGACAACTTTCCGACACACTGAAGGATCGACAGTCGGCTCGGATCGATTGGCCGCGTCAACAGCGGCCGCTAGGACTCAGTGAAAGGCAGGAGTTGCAGCGCTTGTTGAGCTTGGCAGGTTATGGCCAGCAGGTGGCCGATGGATTGATTGGGGGCGGCACGCGCGAAGCTTTGCGCCGCTTTCAACGGGCCGCCGGTTTGCCTGCCGATGGTTTCCCGAGCCTGGACGTGTTGCAGCGACTGCGAGCAAACAAGTCATGACTTTTACAGCGATGCTCCGTCGGCAAGTACAGCAATCGAAGTCCGTTCGGTTGCTGGCGCTGCTCTTGGCCTGCCTGGCCACAGGTTTCGCCGGGTTTGCCCCAGTCTTGGCCGCGTCGCCGGACGCCATCGGCTTTCAAAGCTATATCACGCCGTTTCCCGACAATGATCGCTATCGCGTCTACGTGTTTGGCGACGCCTTCGCCAAGGGTCTAGCGGGCAGCCTGGGCCAGGCCTTCGCAGTCGATAGCGCTGCCGACGTCGTTGACAAGGCCGCATGGGGCGGCGGACTGGCCCGTGTCGACGATCTCAACATCGGCAAGGTGTTGGACGGCATTCCAGCTGCCGATCGCTTCCACGTCGCCGTGTTGGTCTTTGGCATGGACGACGTGATCCCCATCCGTATCGACAAGAAGCGCTTCGAAATCGATACGGAACCCTGGCAGCAGGAGTACGCCAAACGTGTCGATAGCCTAATGCGCGCGTTCAAACGCCGTAAGATCGCCGTCTATTGGCTCGGGCTGCCGATCATGCGCGGTCCTAACGCGCGCACCAATAGCGGGTTGATCAACGGCATCATCCGGCAAAAGGCGGTGTTGAGCGGCGCACGTTACATCGACACATGGTCGGCGTTCGCTGACGCCAATGGCAACTTCACGCCGTATGGCCCCGATATGACTGGCAAAAATCGGCTGCTGCGGCTCGACAACGGCATTCACATGACGGACAGTGGATATCAGAAGCTCGCCAACTTCGCTGAGCGCGAAATCCGGCGCGATCTGGCAGCCGCCCGCGCCGAACGCGAGATCCCGCTGGCCGGCGACTTGACTGAGCAGCAGACGGTACGCAGCGAATCCGAGACGGCAACAACAGGCGACGGCAAGTCCGCCAAGCCTGGCGCGAAGAATGCCAAGAGCGCTGTTCCCGATACTCCGGCCGACAACGCCACGATCACAATGGCGATTGCGTCAACTGCCGGCAGCCCCACCAACCGTAAGATTGAAATCAACCGGCCGGCAATTCCTGGCGCCGTGATCGCACATTTGCGCTCGGCGCCAAACCGCGCGCTTGATATCGGCCAATCGCTATCGGCGGATCTGCAAGGCGGCCTGACCGCGCTCAGTTCGATCACGCTGGGGTCGGGTGCTAGTGACGGCAACAAGAACCGGCTGTCGCTGACACAAAGCCCCTATTACAAAGTGCTCGTGAAGGGCGAGGTGCTGCAGCCCAAGCCCGGTCGCTCCGACGATTTCCGCTGGCCGCGCGACGCCGAGCGTCCGGCGGGATAGCTGCGCCCATCGATACATGGGCTCAACGAAAGCGCGCTCCCGCCATTGAGTTGCGCGGCGCTCGCTTAGTCCTTTCCCTCAGGGCTGCCGCAGTGTAGGCAACGCACCGTTCTTCCGCTTTGCCAGCGTCCGGAATTGCCCGGACCGCCGCTGTCGGCGCGGGCCGTTCAACGCCACGCCCTCCGCAATTCAATCTCACCAGGATCGCTCCCATGCCGCAGCCGCATCCAGGCGCCGAAGTATTCTTTCTGCTGATGGGCGCAATTCTGGTGTTTTCGATGCATGGCGGCTTCGCATTCTTGGAGGCCGGCACCGTCCGCCACAAGAACCAGGTCAACGCGCTGGTCAAGATCCTGGTCGACTTCGCGATTTCCACGACTGTTTACTTTCTGCTCGGCTTCACACTAGCCTATGGCACCAGCTTGATGGCCAGCGCGGCAGCGATCAGCGGCGGCGCCGAGGGCTATGCGCCGCAAGGCTTGACCCTAGTCAAATTCTTCTTCCTGGCGACCTTCGCCGCCGCCGTACCGGCGATCATCTCGGGTGGCATTGCCGAACGCGCCCGGTTTTGGCCGCAGTGCATCGCCTCAGCCTGTCTGGTCGGCGTATTCTATCCCCTCGTCGAGGGCGCAGTCTGGAATAAGAACTTTGGCCTGCAGACTTACTTTTTTGCCGGCCTGTTCGGCTTTGAGTTCAAGGACTTCGCCGGCTCCATCGTTGTGCACGCATTTGGCGGCTGGGCAGCGCTGGCGGCAATACAGCGGCTCGGCGCGCGACTTGGCCGCTACAGCAAGGGCCGTTCCATTGCCACGCCGCCGTCATCCATACCGTGGCTAGCGATGGGCTCATGGCTGCTGTGCATTGGCTGGTTCGGTTTCAACGTCATGAGCGCGCAGACGTTGGCTGGCGTATCGGGGCTGGTAGCCATCAACTCGCTGATGGCGATGTCGGGCGGCATCCTGTCGGCGTTGTGGCGGGGCAAGAACGATCCCGGTTTCGTGCATAACGGTGCATTGGCAGGGCTGGTCGCTGTGTGTGCTGGCTCCGACGTGATGCACCCGGCAGGCGCCTTCGTGACCGGCGCCATCGCCGGCATCATCTTTGTCGAGATGTTCCAGAAAGCGACCAACACTTGGCAGATCGATGACGTGCTCGGCGTCTGGCCGCTGCATGGCTTGTGTGGACTTTGGGGCGGTATCGCCGCTGGCATTTTTGGCCTGACGGCGTTTGGCGGGCTCGGCGGCGTGTCGTTCTTCTCGCAACTGTTCGGCAGCGTGCTCGGCGCCGCCGCGGGCTACGCCTCCGGCGCCTTTGTCTATGGGGTGCTTGAATGGCGAATGGGCTTGCGCCTCAGCCCCGAAGAAGAAGTGCTCGGCGCCGACCTCGCCGTGCACCGCATCACCGCAAACCCGGAAATGGATGTCCGCGCGGGCCGCATGTAGGATCGTGCCGCTGCACTGAAACTTGCCTGCGACCCGTACGCACCGAAACTGTTTCATGCTATTCTGACCAGCGTGTACTGAGCGGCCGGAACCGGCGCGTGCGATTGCCAAGGACAAGGGGGAGCTGGTCTCCCCGAAATTGGCGAATCAGATAAGCTCCGGACTGTGCATTTGGCGTGAGCAAGAGTAGCGAAACGTTTCATTCACAGACGAAAGGGAAGACGATGGCCAAGAGTGGGAGCACAGGTTCCAAGACGGCGGCAGCAGCCTCGCGCGTGCTGAAGGACAAGAGCGCCAGCCCGGCCGCGAAATCGGCAGCGGCGAGCGCGCTGACGCAGAAGAACAGCAAGGAACAGACCTCCGCCAAGGTCGCCAGCAACGCCGGCAAGGTGTTGCGCGACAAGAACGCCAGCAAGGACGCCAAGTCGGCGGCGGCAAGCGCGCTGACGCAGAAGAAGAAGTAAGGCGCGACGCAAGACGAAGTCTTTACGATGTAGGGGCGCGCCCCGGCGCTCCCCTATTTTGGTCGTGCGGACGGGCACAAACTGGCTCGACAAGCGTCGCTACCAGTGCGTGACGGCGCTGTCGATGACGACAAAGTCCGTGATCAATGTGACAAAGGCACCACCCGCAGCGTAGCCGAAATATGAGACATAGAAGCCGCCGCCGAAGCCCCTGCAGGACATCACGATCAGGCCCGGCGAACTAGGCATCATGGCGCGGTCGGTGGCCACCCTCCTGGCCGCGTGATCCGCGACGTCCGGCAGTTTGACTACCTACTGGACCGGGACTGACTGAGCTGGCGGTTTCTCGGCGCCCTCACGAGCTTTTGCGAGGCCGATCAACGGCCAAATCAGGGGGCCGAACCGTGTCAATTGCGGATTCGCTTCTGGCAAAATCCCCTATGACATCAGATGTGCAGGATCAGTTGAATGACTGCAGAGGCCATTAACATGATGAAGCCCAAGGTCAGCAGCAGTAAGTCCCGAACTGTGCGCCGCTGACTGGAGAAGGCTCTCAGCATCCGCCTGAACAATTCCATGTCAGGGCTGATTGCAGTTTCTGCGAAACGCTCCAGCGTGATGCTTAGGCGATAGAGCGATAAGCCGATCGGCAGGAACGAAAACAACGTTCCCAGGATTAACAGCACATCGCCTATCAGCAGCAAGCTCATGGCTTCAATTCCGGTCAACCGTTTGGACGGAACTCAAGGACCAAGGAACCGCCGCAGGCGCGCGCAATCTTGACGAGCGTGCTGACGGTTGGTCCCTGCTTTTCGCGCGTCGCCCGTTCCAGCCTGGACACGTTGGGTTGCTGCATGCCAGTACGGTTGGCCAGCTGTTCCTGTGTCAGCTTGGCCACCGCCCGAGCGTGCATGACGAAGCCGGCAGAGAGATGCGCGGCGTCCACGTCGTCAACAACTGCCGCGCTTTCAGGGTATTGCAGTAGCGCGTTCCGGAAGTCATCCATGGTCGCGTTCGGGGTCGGCAACGCTGCACTGGGCGCCTGTGCGACAACACGCACGCGCCGGAACTTGCTGTGATCGTTTTTCATCGCTGACTTTCCGACACTTGCCAATTGGTCGAGATTCCAATGGCCGTTTGTCTTGGGGTTGAAGATGCAAAGTGGAAGAAGACTATACCCAGATGGATATTTGTCAAGCAATCGATTACTACCGCGCTGGATGCGCGGTAGCTCTCACTTTCCACACCATTAGATCGTCGCCCAGCGCCGAGAG
>JANNSA010000405.1:0-4512 GCA_031402115.1 Hyphomicrobiaceae bacterium
CGTAGGGTGCGAAAGGCCTTCTTCAGGCCGTATCGCACCGAAACGGGCCGTCGGCGCCAGCCCCTGGTGCGATACGGCGAAGACGCCTTTCGCACCCTACGACGCCGCAAACTGGACTGCGAATGCGTAGGGTGCGAAAGGCCGTCTTCAGGCCGTATCGCACCGAAACGGGCCGTCGGCGCCAGCCTCTGGTGCGATACGGCGAAGTCGCCTTTCCCACCCTACGCCGCCGCACAACCGCACGCGACGTGCTTCGCTTGTTTTGCTGACTGTCCTCAGATCCCTTCCCGATAGTCTACAGCGGTGTGGCAAGCTGCTTCAACAGTGTCGCCGTCGGGGTCGCGCACCGAACAGCCACGGTAGGTGTCGTGACAAGCAGCGCGAACACCGCGCATTTGACTGCGTCGACAACTTACGCCGCCATGTTGCCGCTATGGATACGTCGCGCCTCTTCATACACAAAGGAATGCACCCATGCGGACGACCATCGACTTGGACGACGCCCTGTTGGCAGCCGCGCTGAAAACCAATGGCGCCAAGACAAAGAAAACAACTCGTGCATCTGGCGCTCGAGGCGCTCATCCAGTGTCTGACCCGAAGATTTGGGCTTGGTGCGTTCAGAGTGGTGTTGTGGCGAAAGTCGAACCAAGATGACCGAGCAACCACCGACGCCCCGTACCCCATGGTTCGCACCGCGCGCGCTCTGGCGGTCGTTAGTGTTGCAGCCGCGCGTCACGCTGGGTGCCGCGACCTGGATCATTGCGCTGCTGCTGCTGCCGGCAGCGTGGTCGGCGCCCGTGCGCGAAGCTGTTGCCTGGTGTGCCGCTGGTGTTGTCTATCTGGGCTTCGCGGCCCGCACGATGTATGGCTGCCCGGCAGCACAGATCAAGTCGCGCGCAGTCCAGCAGGACGATAGCGCTTTCGTTATCCTGGCGCTGATGGTCCTTGCCGTGCTCGCGTGTTGCATGGCTATCGCCGAGCTGCTTGGCGAAGCCAAGTTGGTCGCCGGACAAGCAAGGATCGCCTATATCGCGCTGGCGGCGTTCACCATTTTCATCTCGTGGTGCGTTATGCTGGTCGTCTTCACGATGCACTACGCGCACGCGCACTATGCCCCGCGCAACCTGGCCGCTGATAGGCCGGGCGGCCTCTTGTTCCCGCATGACCTGCACCCGGACTATTGGGACTTCCTCTACTTCGCTACCTCGATCAGCGCGAGCACGCAGACGTCCGATGTTGCGATTGCTTCAAAAGGCCTCAGGCGGTTGGTGACGCTGCACGCAATCATCGCGTTCTTCTTCAACACGGCGGTGTTGGCGCTGACCATCAACCTCGCCGCTAGCATGATCTGACAGCCAATCGGGTCACGCTTCTGTCTTGAGCTGCAACAGATCCCAACGGTTGCCATAGAGGTCTTGGAACACCGCGACCTTGCCATAAGGTTCCGTGCGCGGGGCTTCGAGGAACTGGACGCCGGCAGCCAGCATGCGCGTGTGGTCAGCGTCGAAATCTTCGGTGTTGAGGAACAGCATGACACGCCCGCCGGTCTGGTCGCCGACGCGGGCGCGTTGTTCGGGCGTCGTCGCCTTGGCGAGCAACAGGGCGGCGTGGCCCGCCCGGTCAGCCGCATGCGGTGGCGCTACAACGACCCAGCGCTTGCCGTCGCCCTGGACTTGATCCGCCACAAGATGGAAGCCGAGCACGTCAACGTAGAAGCGGATCGCTTCGTCATAGCCCGCGACCAGCAACGTGATCAGGCCAATATATTGTTCGCTCATACCGGCAGTCCCCCGGTTGCAGCCGTGCGACGAAAGCGGCAACGCCACCCAACTCGGCCCCCTTGTGCTACCATGGGTGGCAATCCTGCCCAGCGCCGCTTCGATCTCGCCCAGGCCGGTCATGCTGATGCTAACGCGTCGGCAGCCAAGGTCATCCTTAATCGCGATCCGGCTTTGGCGATGCGGCGGTTCTGCATGCGTTGGCGCGGGCTGAATTGGAGAAGCGGCATGCTGACGGGGATTGTCGCGGTGGCGGCGGGCGGCGCGGTGGGGTCGGTGGCGCGCTATCTGGTAACGCTGGCTGCGGCGCGCTGGCTGGGGGCTGGCTTTCCCTGGGGCACGCTGGCTGTCAACGTCGCGGGCTCGTTCGCCATGGGCGTGGTGATTGCCTGGATCGCGGCGCGGATGCACGGGTCGGCTGATCTCCGGCTATTGCTGGCGACCGGGTTTCTTGGCGGCTTCACAACGTTCTCGGCGTTCTCGCTGGATTTCGCGACGCTCGTGGAGCGGCGTGAAACCCTCCAAGCGTTTGGCTATGCCGGGGCCTCGGTGGCGCTGTCGCTGGCCGCCGTGTTTGCCGGGCTCAGTCTGGCGCGCGCCCTATGGTCTTGACCACGCCAGCATCGCCAGCGTTGCGGTCGGAGCATGGACCGACTACCACCACGGGTCATTGACGCGCCCCTTGGCGCCTGGAGTAAACCATGAGACCGCCAGCACCACGAGGCGCCAAGCGCGACAGCACGGGCCGAGCCGTGCCACGATCCAAGGCTGCCCGCTCAAAAGGGGCAGGGTCCAAGGGCGCGCCACCGAACGGCGAACGCTCCGGACGGGCGCGCTCGCCCGATGCCGCACGGGCCGGCGGTAAATCTGACACGGCGCGCTTCGCCGGCGCCAGGCGCGGGCCGGCGCGCGAGGGCGGCGCTGAACGCGCGGGCCGGACGGCCGGATTTGCGGCGCGGCCAGAGCCACGCGCGCGCGACCGGGAGTGGGACCGTCCCGTCAAGGCCGATCCCGAGATGCAATTGGTTGATATCCCCGAACCATGGGCACCGCGCCTTGCGGTGGCCGATGTAAAACCGGCACCAGACCACCGTGAGCGCGCTGAACGGCGGCCCGGCCTGCGGTCCGGCAAGCCGCCCGAACGGCGCTCGCCACCGCGCAGTTCGGGCCGCGCTGTGGGCCGGAATGCGGATGCCCAAACTTTGGAAGGTCGCACTTTGGAAGGTCGCACCCCGGAAGGTCGCGGGCCACGCCGGCCCGTTAGCAAACGCCCGGCGGCGCAGCCGCCCCGGTCAACGGCGGAGCGGCTGGCGGCCTATGAGCGCAAGAGTGCGCCGCGAACCCCGCCCCGAGTTGAACGTAAAGCTGAGGAACGCCAAGCTCCGGCGGAGCCGCATCCGGCAGCTCAGCACTCGGAGCGGCCCGTACCTGACCGCTCGCCCTCTCCTGCCGGCTTCCCGGCCAGCGTGCAGATGCGCCCCGTCACGCCTGACGAGGACGGCATGCGGCTGGATCGCTGGCTGCAAGTGCACTTCGAGGGCATCGCCTTCAGCCAGGTGCAGCGCATCATCCGTAAGGGCGAGCTGCGCGTCGATGGCAAGCGCGCGGAAGCCAACACCCGGCTCGCCTCAGGTCAGCAGCTGCGGATACCGCCGTTGCGGCTTGAGCAGCAGGCCAAGGCGCGCATCGCCACCGCCGACGCCGGCACGCGCGCCTTCTTCGCCGAACACACGCTGTGGGAGGACGAGGACGTGCTGGTGCTGAACAAGCCGATGGGGCTGGCCGTGCAGGGCGGCTCAGGCACGGTCCGGCACGTCGATGGCATGTTGGAATCGCTCGATCAGTCGAACGGTCAGCGGGCGCGCCTGGTGCACCGGCTCGACAAGGACACCGCCGGCTGCCTGCTGATCGCCAAGACGCGGTTCGCGGCGTCGGGCCTGACCAAGGCGTTTCGCTCGCGTTCGGCGCGCAAGGTCTATTGGGCGCTGGTCGCGGGCGTGCCCAAGGTGCGCCAGGGCCGCGTCTCTAGCTATCTCGTCAAGGACGAGTTGGCGGAGGCCGAGGGCGAAGCCAAGATGCGTATCGCCGAGCACGGCGAGGATGGCGCGGTGCACGCGCTGACCTACTATTCGGTGGTCGAAAAGGCGGCGCGGATCGCCTCGTGGGTGTCGCTCAAGCCGGTCACCGGCCGAACCCATCAGCTTCGCGCGCACATGGCGCAGATCGAGAACCCGATCATCGGCGACGCCAAGTATTTTGACCGCGAGCAATGGGAACTGCCCGATGGCATGCAAAACAAGCTGCATCTCCTGGCACGCCGCATCGTCATTCCGCATCCGCGCAGCAACACGCTGATCGACGTGACAGCGCCGTTACCACCACACATGCAGCAATCCTGGTCGCTGCTCGGCTTTGATGTCGACCGCTACGACCCGATCGACGACGCGCCTTAGTACTAATCCAGGACCGAAAAAACCCTGACCGGAGTCGTTCAGGGTTTATGCGATCGGCCGGGCTGCCTAATGGCCGGAGCCCAAGCCAGCAATGAAGAGTCACAATGAGCGCGGGCTGGTATACGATGCCGAGCGAGATCCCCGAGGCTAAACAGCCGCTTCAACTGCCGACGGGCTTCAAGCCGATTGAACTGCCACGCCGCTTCTACAGCGATGTGACGGTCGCGGCGGCGGCGGGCGAGTGGCGCGTGTTGCTCGATGGCAAGCCGGCGCGCACGCCC
>JANNSA010000406.1:0-2157 GCA_031402115.1 Hyphomicrobiaceae bacterium
CGTGATCGCCGGGCGCGAGATCAGCGGGCTGCTGCTGCACGATGTGGTGCCGGCGGCGGGCGAGACTGACCGGCTGTTGGCGGCGCGGCCCGATGTGATCGTGCACCTGGCGGCGATCGTGTCTGGCGAAGCGGAGCAGGAGTTCGACAAGGGTTACCGCATCAACCTAACGGGTGCGCACAACCTGCTGGAGAGCATCCGCTCGCTCTATGCCGGACAACCCAACAAGCCGCGCCTGGTGTTTGCCTCCAGCATCGCGGTGTTCGGCGCACCGTTTCCCGATGCCATTCCCGATGACTTCCACCATACGCCGCTGACCAGCTACGGCACCCATAAGGCGATCGGCGAACTGCTGTTGTCGGACTACACGCGCAAAGGTTTTGTCGACGGCATCGGCATTCGCTTTCCGACCATTTGCGTCAGGCCCGGCAAGCCCAACAAGGCAGCATCGGGCTTCTTCTCCAACATCTGCCGCGAGCCGCTGGCGGGCCATGAGGCCGTGCTTCCCGTCGGCGACGACGTCAAGCATTGGTTCGCTAGCCCGCGCGCGGCCGTTGGCTTCCTGCAACGGGCCGTAGCGATCGACGGCGCGGAACTGGGGTCGCGACGCAATCTCGGCTTGCCAGGCTTGGCCGTCACGGTCGGCGAGCAGATTGCGGCGCTGGAGCGGGTGGCTGGCAAACAAGTAAGTGCCCGCATCCGCCGCGAGCCGGATCCGTTCATCGGCAAAATCGTGGCCGGCTGGCCACGCAACTTCACGACCGAGCGGGCGTTGCAACTTGGCTTTGTCGCCGACCGCAGCTTCGACGACATCATCCGCATCCACATTGAGGACGAACTGGGCGGGAAAGTCATTTGAGCCCGGAAGCCGCGGCATCAGCCCAGGCATTGCTGTGGCAGCACTGGCGGGCCGGAACGGTACTGGCGGAACTGCCGCCGCAAGGGCGGCCGGCCAGCCGGGCTGACGGCTACGAGATCCAGGCCGGGTTCGAGCGGGCAAGTAGTAAGCCGCTGCTCGGATGGAAGATCGCAGCGACCAGCATCGCTGGCCAGCGCCACATCAATGTCGATGGGCCGTTGGCAGGCAGGCTGCTGGCCGAGCGTGCCTTCGGCGACGGCGCCACCTTGCAACTCGGCGCCAACCGCATGCGCGTGGTTGAGCCGGAATTCGCATTCGTGCTGGCCACTGACCTGCCGCCGCGCGACCATCCCTATGAGCTGGACGAGGTCATGGCGGCCGTTGCCCGCCTGCACCCGGCGCTAGAAGTACCGGACTCGCGCTATGCCGATTTCACCAAGGTCGGGGCAGCGCAGCTGATCGCTGACAATGCCTGCGCGCATGAATTCGTGCTGGGGCCTGCGGCACCGGATGTTTGGCGGACAATTGATCTGGCACAGCACGCAGTGACCGCCAGTGTCAGCGGTCAGCCGCCGCGCCATGGCCGTGGTGAGAATGTGCTGGGCGATCCGCGCATTGGATTGACATGGCTAACCAATGAACTTTCCGGCCTTGGCATCACGCTAGCGGCTGGCGCGGTCATCACGACAGGCACCTGCATGACGCCTCTTGCCGTTCAGGCAGGGTCTGAGGTTAACTCCAATTACGGTGTGCTCGGACGTGTATCGTTGCGTTTTGCTGAGGCCTGAATTTGGCCGTTTTTAGCGGGAAACGGAACTCGCGCCCTTGATTTGCCTTGGTCGAGCCTAAGGCTTGCCCCGATGCGCGGTTAACCGTTGCGCTATGCATATGCGTAACCTCAGCTGGTGCATGACTGCAACAGATCGCGGCGGTGCCGCCGCGATGCCGCCACAAAGAACGGTGATTTTGTTATGAAGCAGGGCTTCAGCCGCATCGAGAAGGTTGTTGCTCTGCGGTAACAGTGGGGTTTGTGCGGAGACTAGTGGCTTTTTGTGCTTGCCTCATCCGCAGCTGGCCAGTCGCGCCAGACCGCTGCACGAAATCTCGAATCCGGACTGCCCGACGGCGGGCGCATGAGGACTCTGATGGCTGCCAGGACGATTATCGACACGAAGAACAAGCCCGTCAGTGCTGCGGCGGCAGCCGCTGGGTCAGCCGCTGGCCCGCACCTGTTCGACAAGAGCAAGCTGCCGAGCCGGCATGTCACGGAAGGGCCGACGCGGGCGCCGCACCGGTCG
>JANNSA010000407.1:0-3124 GCA_031402115.1 Hyphomicrobiaceae bacterium
ATCACATTTCGGATCGCCACGCGTGCCGCGGCAATATGGAGAGCCTTTTCATCGGCGTCGTAACCGCGCTCGCGCAGGAACGCTGAGTGCAATGCGCCCGATACCTTACAACGCGATTTTTCGCCGGCACTGGCGCCGGCCAGCAACGATGCGTGGGTGTTGAAACCCATGCCGCGCGCGACGGCCTCACTCAAGTGGCTTGATTTCATGCCAAGCAGCGAATTGGAGACGTCGCGCTTGATCGCTGCGGCGGTGTCGGCGGTCACGGGAACGCAAACATCAAACGTCAGCATGGCTGCATCCTTCTCAGTAGGCTTGCAGTTCGCCGATTACGCTGCCGCCTCGGGAAGAGATGCAGAGCAGGCGTTGTCGTGAAGAAGGACGTTTGACCCGGCGACAGGTCTGTGGTGCCCAACCGATGGTGAGAGAAGGTTGAGTCTTCGGGTAAAGTCAATCGACCGAAATCTGCAAACTATTCTCGTCGGCCCTTCAAACCCCAAGAGCGAATCGGGATAGAGGTCATCCTGATCGGCTACATGCTTCAGGAGCGTCGGATGAACTCGACGTCGCCAGACGTTTCAGCCAACCAACCAGAGCTGGCCAAGATTAGCTTTAGCTTGGACGAGCTGGCGGTCCTAAAGAGAGCGGCAGCTCAAGAACGGCCCTACGCGCAGCGACTGAGCACAGGTCTCACCATACGCCTCCTCACCACAGCCAAGAATGATGCGCCATACGTCCTCGATGCAATTGACGCGCTGGAAGGCGTGAGGCAGCACGGCAATGTCAAGTCGGCCAGCATGTTCCGGCATCCGCCCTTGCATCCTCTATGGCATCAGCATTTTTTTGCCCCGCGCCACATGATACGAAACGTAGGCGAGCGATGGGGCATCGCGCGCGGCCAGGGAAATACTGACCTTGACCAGATGATCGCGCGTGTTGCCAACGAACACGGCCAAGATCCGGACGTCTGGCCTGGCGTCCTCGCCCACAAGTTCGCAGATGGGTACGTCGAACGCTCGCAGTCCGGGCGGCTCACCGGAGACTGGATTGTCTTCGCCGAGCATGAGGGCACCCGCTACTATCTCGATCTTGCCGCGCATGAGGAGGGCAAGGGAGAGCGCGTTGAACGCCTTTTGACGAAGCTTCGCAATTCAGCGCTTACCGAATTCCCCTTCGTCTTCAACGTGTAATGCGCTGCCCAGATCAATTTGCAAGCTATCATCTTGCTACCAAGCTTTGGCGCACCCGGCAGGATTCGAACCTGCGGCCTTTGGATTCGGAATCCAACACTCTATCCAGCTGAGCTACGGGTGCTTGCTGACGGACGCTAGCGTAAGTGCCGCTTGCGTGCAATCACCCTGACCGTGCGCCCTGACCGTGCGCCCAGTACCGTGCGCAGTACTGTGCGAACATGGCGCCAGTCCCCGTTCATGCCGTGCTGGTTGCCGTCGGGCGCTTGGGCGTGCTTTGGTATTGCCAACAAGTTCAAGGCTGACGGGGGTGAGACTGATGAGCGAACGCGGCGCGGCGGTGGACGCGGTTTCCAGCATCATGCGCGGCAAGCGTGGGCTGATCATGGGCGTCGCGAACAACCGCTCCATCGCCTGGGGCATAGCCCGCGCCTGCGCCGCGCACGGCGCCGAGCTGGCGTTCACGTACCAGGGCGACGCCTTGAAGAAGCGGGTGGAACCGTTGGCAGCCGAGGTGAACTCACCGCTGGTGCTGCCGTGCGATGTCACCGACGATGCCTCCATGGATGCCGTATTTGCGGCGCTCAAGGTGAAGTGGGGCCGGCTCGACTTCCTGGTGCACGCCATCGCCTATGCCGACAAGGCCGAGCTGGATGGCCGCTATGTCGATACGACGGCGGGCAACTTCACCAAGTCGCTGCTGATCTCGTGCTACTCGCTGACGGCACTGGCGCAACGCGCCGAGAAACTGATGAGCGATGGCGGCTCCATCCTGACGCTGACCTATTACGGCGCCGAGAAGGTGATGCCGCATTACAATGTGATGGGCGTCGCCAAGGCCGGACTGGAGGCCAGCGTGCGCTATCTGGCGGCCGATCTCGGCAAGCAGAACATCCGCGTCAATGCCATCTCGGCCGGACCGATCAAGACACTGGCGGCGTCGGGCATTTCGGACTTCCGTTACATCCTGAAGTGGAACGAGTACAATTCAGCGTTACGCCGAACCGTCACCATTGAGGAAGTCGGCGATGCCGGATTCTATCTGCTGTCAGACCTGTCGCGCGGCGTTACCGGCGAAATCCACCACGTCGATGCCGGCTACCACGTCCAGGGCATGAAGAACGAGGACGCGCCCGACATCTCCGTCGCCAAGGGTGACGCCTAAGGAGACCGGAGCGCGACACCGATGGACGCGACGTTGCTGATCGATTGCCGCGATGCGCATGGCGAGGGCGTGTTGTGGTCGGCCGAGCATGGCCTGGTGATGTGGAGCGACATCACCGGCCAGCGCATCCATCACCTTGATCCGGTCAGCGGCGCACACCGGACTTATGCTTGCCCGGGCGAGGCCGGTTGTTTCGCACCGCGGCGCGGACGCAGGCCCACTGAACTGGTGGCGGCGCTGAAGGCAGGCTTTGCGCTGATCGACCTTGCGACGGGCACCCGACAGGACATCGCCGCCATCCACGCCGGCAAGCCACATATCCGCATGAATGATGGCCGCACTGACCGCGAAGGCCGCTTCATCGCCGGCGGCTATGACGAGAGCGGCGCTGATCCGACGGCGTCGGTTTGGCGGCTCGATCCTGACCTCAGCGTGACGCGGTTGTTTGATGGCGTGTCCAGCGCCAATGGCACGTGCTTTGCCAGCGACGGCCGGACGCTGTACTTCGCCGACACCGGCAAAGGCGACCTCAAGGCTTTCGACTACGGGCTCAACGGCGGCGTCACGCGCCGCCGCGTGATCGCCCGCACACCAGCACCGGGCGTACCCGACGGCTCCTGCATCGACGCCGAGGGCTTCATCTGGAACGCCGTCTGGGATGGTTACCGGGTGGAACGCTGGTCGCCCGAAGGCCAGCTCGATCGCGTCATCCGCGTGCCGGTCGCCAAAACCACCTGCGTCGCCTTTGGCGGCCCCAATCTCGACTGCC
>JANNSA010000408.1:0-3072 GCA_031402115.1 Hyphomicrobiaceae bacterium
CGCCATCGCGGTTGCGCAGGTCTTCCAGCTGGCCGCCGGAGAACTGCGCCGTGATATCGCCATCCAGAACCTTGCGAGCGAGGCTGCGGTCACCAATGCGGTAGACGACGACGTTGACTTTTTCGGTGTTGACGGTCGTCACCGGAATGCCCTGCTGACCCCGGTTGGGCAGCACGTAATTGCGGCCCGAGAAGCGCGCCGATGGCGAGCGGTCACGCACATAGATGGCGAGATCGGTGGTCTTACCGAGGTCCTCGCCGACGGCCGACGGCAACCCAGCGCGCACCTGCACGACGTAGCGTTGGCCATGTGTAAGGCCTTCGGCACAAACTTGACGCTCCTCGCTGACGACGGCCGGCGCGTCCTTACCATCGACGCCAATGAACTTGGCGTAGTCCGTTGACTTGCCGGCGAGTGGCTCGGAGAACTGCACGCAGACGCGTGGCGATGTCGCGTCGGCATCCACACTGTAGTCAATGATGCGGAAACCCTGCTCGGCGCGCAGGGCCTCATAGGCGCCACGCACGCTAGCGTTCTCGGCGATCGACAGGCTGACCTTGAACACATCGAGCGACGGCCGCCACAGTTCACGGACCTTCAGTGTGCCCGCGAGCACCGCCAACGCGTCAGCTTCCAGCTCCGGACTGGCGCTGCGGTGCGCCGCCCGATACGCCGCCGCGCCAGCCCATTCGGACGTGTCGCGCCGCTCCTGATCATTGGCCGGTTCGATCGCCTGCAGGGTTTTGGCGAGCGCCAGCCAGAGCGTCGCGTCATTCGGTTGCGCGACTACCGCTGTAGAAAAGGCATCGGCTGCCTTGCGCGGATCCGCTGCCTTGCTCGCCTGATCGCCCAGGCGCCGCCAAAAGGCCGCCGGCTTGCCGTCGGTCTTGCGCAACTGCTTGAGCAGCGCTTCGTAGCGATCTGCCTCGCCCGCAATTTCACGCGAGACATAAGCCGGATCGGCCAAAGCCGTGAAAACAAGTCCAAGACTGAGGGCAAGGAAAGCAACCAATCGGAGCGCCAAGCGCATGGTTTATCACCGTTCTGGTGTTTGGGCCGGGGGGGGGAGGCCAAGGGGAAGCCGCAAGGGTCGAGGTCACAACTTCAGTCAGACAATCTAACACTCGCACGATCTCGCCACGCAGCGATGGTCAAAGCAAGGCGTTGCGGCCGGAAAATCCGGGACATTCCCTCACTCGGCAACACGCCAGCACTTACTTTACCGCCGATACGGGCGCTAAATCATCATCAATTCTGACGACTTGCGGATAACGGCTCGACGCGCTGACGCGGCGCATCAGCCGCGTCCGGATAATCATCATACGAATGCAATTCGCCACCGATTATCTGCTTGCCCTGTCGCCCTTTTGCCGCATTCGCAGACGACCAAGCGGATGGCTGTGCTGCTCGTGTTGGGGTCTGTTCATGCAGCTCAGGGAAGTTCATATCGAAGGTTACCGCTCGCTCAAGTCGGTTCACTTCAAAATCGAGCCGTTGACCGTGCTGATCGGCAAGAACGCCGCCGGCAAGACCAATCTGTACCGTTCGCTGATGCTGCTGAAGGCAGCGGCCGATGGCAGCGTCTGCCGGCAATTGGCGGAAGAAGGCGGCATCGAATCCGTCTTGTGGGCGGGCCCGCGTGAAAAGCTGACGCCGCGCCTAGCCTTGGCGGCGCGCTTTGATGATATCGACTACCGCATTGAAATCGGTATGCCGGGCCTGACTGAAGCGGCGCTCGATCTGGAGCCGCTGGTCCGCGCCGAACGGCTGATCCGGCACCGCAACGGCCGCCCCGAGATGCTGCTCGACCGGCAAGGCCCGACGCTGTGGCAGGTCGGCGATCCGGCCGGTGGCGGCACTGATCGCAACCTGCTGGCATCGGAAACCGCACTGGCGTCGGCAGGCGACCGGCCCGCCGCTTCCGAGATCGCCGACATCAAGCAGGCCATGCGTGGCTGGCGTTTCTATCACGACATCCGCACCGACGACGCCGCGCCGATCCGGCAACCGAGCCTGGGCCTATCCTGTGCGACGCTATCGGAAGACGGCAGCGATCTCGCGGCGCTGTTCGCCACGCACTACTACGTCAACGATCAGGCGGCGCCGATTAAGGCGGCCATTGCTGACGCCTTCCCCGGTGCCGAACTCGTCGTCAGCGCACTCGATGGCAAGTGCCGTTTTGCGTTGCGCCTGCGCGATCTTGACCGGCCGTTCGCCGCCCATGAATTGTCCGAAGGTATTCTGCGTTATCTGTTCCTGATGGGCGCCTTGCTCGGCAAGCGGCCGCCGCCCTTCATCGCCATCAACGAGCCCGAGAATGGCCTCAACGCCACGCTGTTGAAGCCGCTCGCCAGGCTGATCGCGGCTGCCGCGCAGCGGACGCAAGTCTGGATCGTCACGCACTCTGAGGTGCTGGCGCGCGAGCTCGCCGAAACCACCGGCGTGCTGCCGCGCCTGGTGCTGAAGGAAGAAGGCGCAACGCGCATCCTGGAAGCTGGCGCCGTGATCGCCAAGGAACGCGCGGTGCAGGCGGCGTGAAGCTGCGTAGGATGCGAAAGGCCCCTGGACGTACACACCATTGCACGGCAGGCCGGTGGCGCAGAACGCGAGTGACCCAGGCCCACGGCATTCGTTCGAGCGCATGGCGCGGTCCGCTGGTGCGATACGGCCAGAGGCCTTTCGCACCCGACGCCGCTACCCCCGCTTGATCGGCACGCGGGATTCCAGCCAACGGAACGCCAGCACGATGATGCCGGTCAGGATGGCGTAGATCAGAGCGATCAGCAGCAGCGGCTCGTAGATGATGAAGGTGTCCTGCTGGATGCGGCGGGCGACACCGTAGACGTCGAAGATGGTGATGGTTGCGGCAATCGGCGTTGACTTCAGCTGGTCGACGACTTCGCCAGACAGCGTCGGCAGCGCCTGATACAGCGCGCGCGGCAGCCAGAAGCGGCGCAACACCAGGAACGGGCTCATGCCGGATGCGCGCGCCGATTCCAGCTCAGCCTAGGGCACCACGAGCAAAGCGCCGCGCAGGATTTCGCCATCGAAGCCGGCGAAGCTGAGAGTGAA
>JANNSA010000409.1:0-1850 GCA_031402115.1 Hyphomicrobiaceae bacterium
TCCGGGGTTTTTTTGTTACCGGGGGTCTGCCTCTTCCGCGCTTACTCTGGTGTTTCCGGTGGCACGACGGGCTACTGCGGTTATGTGCCTGACCCCGAATTCCTACGAATATTTGCCGTTACTTCCGGAGCGTTCGGAAGCGATTCCTGGACACACTTGTCACCCGCCGATGACAGCGCGCGCAAACCACGTTAACGATGCGGCCATGATCGGATTGTTCGACTCAGGCCATGGCGGATTAACCGTGTTGCGCGCGGTGGCGGAGCGTTTCCCGCACGTGCGGCTGGCCTATCTCGGCGATCACGCGCACGCGCCCTATGGCAACCGGCCGTCCGAGGAGATCGTCGAGCTGACGCGGGCCGGCGTCGAGACGCTGTTCGGGTTGGGCTGCAAGCTGGTGTTGCTCGCCTGCAACACGGCCACGGCGGTGGCTGGCCGGCGGTTGCAGCGCGATTGGCTGCCGAGCAGCAGTTGGGCCGGTCACAACGTCATCGGCATCATCGCCCCGACCGTTGAGGCTGCGACGCAGACGCCCTGGGCGGTCGCCGCGCCACAATACCCGCAGAAGTACAACACTGACACTGTGGCGGTGTTCGGGACCCGGCGGACCATCCAGTCCGGCGTCTATACGGAAGAGATTCGCAAGCGTTGCCCGAAGGTTACGGTGTTCGAGCAGGCCTGCCCTGAGCTCGCAGGCGCAATCGAGGCAGGCTTGGCCGAAGCTGAACTGGAGTCGATGGTGGAAGGCTATGTGGCGGCTTTGCTACGCCAGACGGGCGGGCATCCGCCGCACCGCGCCATCCTCGGCTGCACGCATTATGACCTGGTGGAGCCGCTGTTCAGGCTGTACCTGCCACCGTTCACCCGTATCCTGTCGCAACCTGGAGTGGTTGCCGACAGCTTGGAGGACTACCTTGCCCGGCATCCGCGCTACAGTGCGGGTGACGCCGAACAGCCAGCCGAGCCGCCGAGCCTGCTGACCACGGGCGCCGTCGTCGCAATCTCCGATAGCGTCGCCCGCTTCTGGCCCGATCATCCCGGCTTCCAAGCGATCAAGTCTTAACTCTGGTTGCCTCGAAAGCTGGCACGGCGGCGGCGAACCGGTCAAGCCAGCTGACCAGCTTGGGATGGCCAGTCCGCCAGCGCCCCTCGTGCCGCAGGTCCAGGTAACCAAGCGCGCAGGCGACAGCGATCGCACCGAGATCGGGCGGGTCGCCGAGTGCCGGTTGCGTGGCTTCCAGGGCGGCCAGGCCGCGATCGATCTTGCCCTGCTGATTGTCGATCCAGCCCTGTGAGCGCAGCTCCGGCGCGCGCAACCGGCCTTCATAAACCAGCAGCAACGCCGCTTCGGCGATGCCGTCGCCGAGCGCCGTCGTGGTTAAAACCGGCCAGCGCGAGGCGTCACGCGGGATCAGCCGGCCGCCACCCGCGCGCTGATCCAGGTACTCAACGATGACGCGACTGTCATAGATGGCGATGCCATCCTCGGTGATCAGCACGGGGATCTTGCCAAGTGGGTTCTGCGTCCGGACGCTATCTGCCGGGTCGGTAACGTCCGTCGCCTGCACGTCTATGTGCGCCCACAACCCGAGCAGATGCGCCGCGATCTTAACCTTGCGGCCGAACGGCGACGCCGGCGACGAGCGTAAGACGAGCATGGCGGAACTCCCTTGAATGATCAGTGCAGCTTAGCACCAAGCGGATCTGACGAGTAGGGTGCGAAAGGTCGTTTGGGCCGTACCGCACTATCGCGCGACGAGCGCCGGCACCCCAGGGGCGCGCACGATTGCCACAGCAACCCGGAGTGCGCATCGTGACCCGCATCCGCCGCTGCTGCGATACGGCCAAGG
>JANNSA010000410.1:0-8205 GCA_031402115.1 Hyphomicrobiaceae bacterium
ACGGCATCATGAACCTCGCGGGTGCGATTGGACGTCAGAATCGTGATCGGCGGCTCCTTGGCTGCAATTGCGCCAAGCTCGGGGATAGTGATGCGATAGTCGGCCAGCACTTCCAGAAGGAATGCCTCAAACGGCTCGTCCGAGCGATCCAATTCGTCGATCAGCAGCACTGGTGCGCGGCCATCCTTGGAGAGTTCCAAGGCTTGCAGCAGCGGTCGCTTGAGCAGGTATTCCGGCCCAAACAGATCGCGCTCCAGCTTCGCCATGTCACCGCCTTTGCCAGCCGCCTCGGCGGCGCGGATGTGCAGCAATTGCCGGCTATAGTTCCACTCATAGACGGCCTGCGAAATGTCGAGGCCCTCATAGCACTGCAACCGCACCAGCGGCCGCCCCAGCACCTCGGCCAGCACGCGCGCGATCTCAGTCTTACCGACACCGGCCTCGCCTTCGAGCAATAGCGGGCGCCTAAGAGTGAGGCCGAGGAACACCGTGGTCGACAGCGAGTCGTCGGCGATGTAACCGCCGGAGCGCAGCAGCGCCCGTGTCTCGGCAACAGAGGTCGGAAGCGCCGGAGCGCCGCGCGGTTCGGTCTTCGTCGTTGTCATGAGGCTATGGCTCCCACCGTCCGCCGCTCGCCGCGATGGATCTTCAACAGCTCCTGGACCACGAATCAGAACTCCTTTGCCACGAGATATTATGGTGTGACCGTTCTCTGCATGCGTGCTGGTTCGGCTTCTTCACTGAACCAGTAGGATCCGATTTCCTCAACCATCACTTCGCACATCATGCTTGGCACATAAGGCGCACCGACCTGGCAAACGATGCACGGGCGAGCAAGAGCTCTTCGGCACGCTCAGCCTCGGGGGACACTCGCTTGCAATTGAAACCGCAGCCACAACCCGCGTAGCTGCCGGCGTTCAGGGCGTACGCTCGCCTGAATCGGGCGCGCACTGCGACTTGCGAAACGGTTAGAATCTCAGCGTGGACACCCTGCGGCACAGCTTCCCTCTTCGGGATGATCGGCAAAGCAACGCCGGCAGCAAGGCCGGTGGCGACGTATATGAAAACAGTTTCTCCTATGGGAGCCCGGCTTTCATATGCCCAGACTTGCCTGTGCCCAGACTTGCCTGGGCCCAGACTTGCCCAAGCAGTGTCATGGTGCCGGCCGACGCAGGGTCGCGCACCCAATAGTGTGCATCCGCGCGATCCCGCTCGCCCGGTCACACGACAAGGCAGTGGGCAGCCGTTGCACCGCGCACCGCCGCAAGCGGAATGCGCGCATCGAGCATCACCAATCGGCCGCCATGCCGCACCGCGAGACCGAGCAGAAACACCACAGTGATTTGCCGGTGGCCGAACAGACGGCCAGCGTCAAAAAGCGTGTCGTCCATCAGACTGGTGGGCTACTGCCACGCCGCATGGTCCGTCGTCTGCACGAGCCGTCGCAGCAGGCCTATAGCCGTGGCGATATCCACTGCGGTGGGATAGTTCGGCAGAGACAGTACGCGGACAAAGCCGTTTTGCGTGATCGCGCAGCTCGCCCAGCCGGCGCTGCTGTTCTCCAGCCACCAGCGCAGGGCGCGCGGGTGGAGGACGTGGTCTTCGTCACTCAGCGCGACCCGTATGTTGACGTCGAGCAGTGAGCGCAGAATGGCAGTCCTCCTGATCGAGATCGTCCTCAAGCCGCGCAACCAGTTCATTGGTTACCAGTCCACCGCGACTGGGCAATACCAGCCAGCCCGCCTTCGGCTTGATCCGGGTCGAGTGTTCCGCCGTGTCGAACATAGCCTGTTGCTCCTCCCCGATTCCAGCGGGCGCAAACCCCGAAGCTTGGCTGGCCGCAGCACCGGTCAGCCCACGTCGCAGCATGTCAGACGCCAACCGGCCAGCGGTCAGCCCTTGCGCGGCGGCCAATTCCTTGACCGCCGCCAGCACGTCGTCATCAATGTCGAGTGTCGTTTGCATTGCCGCAACTTTTCCGCATCTGATGCGTGATGCAAGATGCAGAATACACGCGCTTACGCTGCCGACGCCACTGCCCGTTCGGCCATGACTGGGATCAGCGCAGCACGATAGTCGGCCGACCCGTGCATATCGCTCATCAGACCGGCTGCAGGCACTGTCGCGCCTTGCAAGCCCGCCGTGCTGAAGTTGGCCGACAGGGCCTTTTCCAGCGAAGCGGCGCGGAACACGCCGTCGCTGCCTGAACCGGTCACTGCGACGCGCACGCCGGCGCCCGTATCGACCGTCATCACCGCGACCAGGCAATAGCGCGACGCGCGCTGCTCGAACTTGGCATAACCGGCCTTCTTCGGGATCGGGAAACGGACGGCCGTAATGATCTCGCCGGGTTGCAGGTCGGTCATGAAGAGACCCTTGAACCAGCTGTCAGCGGCAATCTCGCGCTTGTTCGTGATGATGGTTGCGTTCAGCCCCAGCACAGCAGCCGGATAGTCAGCCGCCGGATCGTTGTTGGCGACTGAGCCACCAATGGTGCCAACGTGCCGCACCTGCGGATCGCCGATACCGCCCGCGAGCTTAGCCAAGGCCGGAATGGCGCCCTTGACTTCGGCCGAAGTCGACACCTCGTAGTGCGTCGTCATGGCGCCAATCACCAGGGCATTGCCCTCGCGCTTGACGCCTTTGAGACCAGCCACACCGGCTAGGTCAACGACCTTGGTTGGCATGGCCAGGCGCTGCTTCATGGTGGGGATGAAAGTCTGGCCACCGGCCAGCGCCCGTGCCTCATCGCCCGTTCCCAGCGCCGCCACGGCTTCGGCAACCGAGGCCGGCCTAACATAGTTGAAAGCATACATGGATGGTGTTTCCCTTCGACCTGTTCAGCTTACTCGGCGGCCTTAGCGCGCGGCGCATGATTGATGGCGCGCCAAATGCGTTCTGGCGTCGCCGGCATGTCCATGTGGTCGACGCCATAATCGCGAAGCGCGTCGCACACTGCGTTGATGATGGCGGGTGGCGAGCCGATTGCGCCGGCCTCACCGCAGCCCTTGACGCCGAGCGGATTGTGCGTGCACGGCGTCACGGTGGTGCCGACCTTGAAGCTCGGCACGTCGTCAGCGCGCGGCATGCAATAGTCCATGAACGAGCCTGACACGAGCTGGCCGTCGGCGTTGTAGGTGGCGTTCTCCAGGAGCGCCTGACCAATGCCCTGCACCAGTCCGCCATGCACCTGACCTTCAACGATCATCGGGTTGATGATGTTGCCAAAGTCGTCGGCGGCGACGAACTGTTCAATCTTCAGCTCGCCAGTGCGCGGATCGATTTCCACTTCGGCGATGTAAGTGCCGGCCGGATAGGTGAAGTTCTTCGGATCGTAGAACGCCGTCTCTTCCAGGCCCGGCTCAAGCTTGTCGATCGGGTACTTGTGCGGCACGTAGGCCGTCAGCGCGACTTCGCCGAAGGACTTGGAACGGTCCGTGCCCTTGACGGTGAAAGCACCGTTGGCGAACTCGATATCGCCTTCGGAAGCTTCCAGCAGATGCGCCGCAATCTTCTTGCCCTTGTCGATCACCTTATTGAGGGCCGTGACAATCGCCGAGCCGCCGACCGCGAGCGAGCGTGAGCCGTAGGTGCCCATGCCGAACGGCACCTTGTTGGTGTCGCCATGTACGATATTGACGTTGGCGGCCGGGATCCCGAGTTGGTCGGCGACGACTTGCGCAAACGTCGTTTCGTGGCCTTGGCCGTGGCTGTGCGAGCCCGTCATGACACTGACTGAACCCGTTGGATTGACCCGCACGGTGGCCGCTTCATAGAGGCCCGCACGGGCACCAAGCGCGCCCACCAAGCTTGACGGTGCGATGCCGCACGCTTCGATATAGCTGGCGACGCCAATGCCGCGCAGCATGCCCCGGGCCTTGGCGGCGGCGCGGCGTGCCTCGAAGCCGTTGTAATCGGCCATCTTGATCGCGAGGTTGAGCGAGGCTTCGTAGTCGCCCGTGTCATAGACCACGGCAACCGGCGTCTGATACGGAAACTGGCTCGGCTGAATGAAGTTCTGCCGCCGCAGCTCAGCTTGATCGACACCCAATTCGCGCGCCGCCTTCGACATCAGCCGTTCGACCACATAGGTCGCCTCCGGGCGACCGGCGCCGCGATAGGCGTCAACCGGCACGGTGTTGGTGAACATCGCCTTCACGTTGATATGGATCGCCGGGTAGGTGTACTGGCCCGCCATCAGCGTGCCATGCAACCAGGTCGGGACCACGGGAGCGAAAGTCGAGAGGTAGGCACCCATATTGGCCAGCGTGTCGACCTTCAGCGCAATCGCCTTGCCGTTCTTGTCGAACGCCATCTCGGCATGGGTGACGTGATCACGGCCATGCGCATCCGAGATGAAGGCCTCGGAGCGGTCAGCCGTCCAGCGGACTGGCCGGCCAACAGCCTTCGACGCCCAGGTGACGAACGCTTCCTCAGCGTAGTGAAAGATCTTCGAGCCGAAGCCACCGCCGACATCAGGCGCCAAAACGCGCAGCTTGTGCTCCGGTATGCTCAGCACGAACGCGCCCATCAGCAATCGGATGACGTGCGGGTTCTGGCTGGTGGTGATCAGCGTGTATTCGTCGGTGCCGATCTCATAGATGCCAGTCGCCGCGCGCGGCTCCATGGCGTTGGCCACCAGCCGGTTGTTGATCAGGTCGATTTTGGTGATGTGCGCCGCTGTCGCAAACGCTGCATCGGTCGCCGCTTTGTCACCGAACTCCCAGTCGTAGCAGACGTTGTCAGCGGCCGCATCGTGCACGGTCGTGCCACCCTTCAGTGCGGCCTTCATGTCCACAACCGCCGGCAGGTCCTGATAGTCGATGGCGATCAGCTCAGCGGCATTCTTGGCGTCGTTCAGAGTTTCGGCAATCACTGCAACCACCGGGTCACCGACGTGACGCACCTTGTCCTCGGCCAGGATCGGGTGCTTCGGCTCCACCATCGGCCGGCTGTCTTTGCCGGTGATCAGCCAGCCGCACGGCACGCCGCCAAGCGCCGCCAGGTCCTTGGCGGTAAAGATGCCGACGACGCCGGGCGACTTCAGCGCCGCCGACAGGTCAATGTTGCCGATCTTGGCGTGGGCAACTGGCGAGCGCAGGAAGTAGCAAAAGGTCTGGTGCGGCTGGACCATATCGTCCGTGTACTTGCCGATACCCTTGAGGAACCGCATGTCCTCGCGCCGCTTTGTCGAGGCGCCGATGCCGTCATGAACGACCGTGCCGTCTTGAGCCATTTGATTGATCCTTGAAGTGTAGGCGGCAGTTGGATGTCGGCAGTCGGCAATCGCCTTAGTAGATCGCGCCCGTCCGTCCAACTCCCCTCCCTGTTGCCGATATCCGACTTCCGAAATCCGACTTCCGCCGTTAGACCGTCGCCTGACCGCTGGCGATCTGCACCGCCTTGACGATGTTGTGGTAGCCCGTGCAGCGGCAGATATTGCCCTTTAGCCAAGTGCGGATTTCCGCCTCCGAGGGCTTGGGGTTCTGCTGCAGCAGATCAACCGTGCTCATCACCATGCCTGGCGTGCAAAAGCCGCATTGCAACCCGTGTGCTTCTTTGAAGGCTGCTTGCACCGGGTGCATGTCAGTGCCGCTGCTGAGACCCTCGATGGTCGTCACTTTCTTGCCATTGGCCTGGATCGCCAGCGTTGTGCAGCTCTTCACCGAGTGGCCATCAATGTGCACGACACAAGCGCCACACTGGCTGGTATCGCAGCCGACATGGGTGCCGGTCAGCGCCAGGTTTGTGCGTATGAATTCAACCAGCAATGTGCTCGGCGCGACTTCCGCCGTCACCGATTTGCCGTTCACCGTCAGTGTCAGTTGTGCCATCTTGTTCCTCCCGTTGTCGTCTTATCGTTGTCTCTTGGCAGGCTGTTTCGTTCACACGCGATCCGGCCGCGCGACACTCATATCAAAGTCAGCGCAGCAAGGCGTAGTATGCTGCTATTGCGGCGAGCAATCCGACGCCCGCCCAAATCAGCCAGCCAGGAATGCCAGTGACCGGAACCGATGACGAGCGCGCAGGCGACGCAGCTATAGCGGCATCTGCAGTATCCGCTCCGGTTGCAGCTGCCGGCGCGAACTCGGCCGTGAACTTGTCAAAGAACTGCCCAGCCAAGCTGGCCGCCGTCGCATCAATCAGCCGGCTGCCGAGTTGCGCGATTTTGCCGCCAACGGTGGAATTGACGGCGTATGTCAGCAGCGTGCCGCCGTCTTGAGGCGCCAACGTCACATCAGCGTAACCTGAGGCATAGCCTGCGGGGCCGCCTTTGCCCGAGCCAGCGATGCGATAAGAATTGGGAGGATTGAGGTTTTGCAATTCAACGTCGCCAGCGAACTTCACCGACATGGGCCCGAGCCGCAGCGCCGCGACCGCTTTCAAATGTGTATCGTCGACTTTCTCGAGACTCTCGCAGCCGGGGATGCATCGCTTCAACACGTCCACGTCGTTCAGCTTCCGCCAAACCTCGTCCCGCGGCGCTGGCAACAGCCTCGATCCGTTCATTTCCATCAGCAGTCAACGCCCTTGCAGCCTGACCAGTTCATGGCACTGTTCAAGTTCCCTGAAGTCATACCTTATCGGCTCCACGCCCAATGTCGATGGGGTCCGCTACTCAGTGGGGGTCCATTTATCGTGCAATTCAGCGGTAGCAAGCCGGACCCGAAGGCCGCGCCGATCGAACGGCGACGGCCATACCCGACCCGAGGTCACAGAATGACATAGGCGAGTCCGTAGCCGATCAGCGCCGTGGAAACCACGAAGAATGACGTGAACACAGCGATCAAGAAGGCGATGCCGAGCGCCGCCACGCTAAGCAAGGCAACGACAACAGCCCAAAGCCAGTTGGGCATCGCGGACGCAACAGCGCTCTGGCTCGCCGGCCGCGCGCCTAGTTTGATCAATTGCCGCACGCGCTCTGCACCCGCCGGAACGCTGGATTGCGCCAAGCCCAATTCGTCATGTTCTTGCTTGCGCGACCGCGCCATGTGCATACGCATCAGCGCGGCATGCTCTTCGATGTTCTTGCCACGCGGGATGTCGTGATGCGGGACCATAAAGAAATGGCTCCACGGCAACGCCCCTGCGGGCACGCTACCGGCGCGCGCCACTGCCGTGACACCGGCGGCAACCGCGTCGGGATCACCAATCAACTTGGCCGCTGCGGCATCCGCCTGGAATACCCGCCGCCGCAACAGCCAGCCAATCGTCAAGCCGACCAACACGCCCGAGAACAGCCCGGCGAACATCAGGAAGCCAAAGCTGACAATGTGGAAGGGCGCGCGCAGCCAGCCGAGGACTTGCTGAAGGTACGTCACCTTACCCTTGTCAAACTTGTCGATCTCCACGCCGCGCTCTGTGCCAGCCAGTGATAGCCGGCGCTCAAGCTCAGCCGGTTCATGCACGCGGCCCGTCAGGTTGGCCATCAGCAACTTGGTGCGTGCCCGCGCCGAGGCGCTGATCGGCCAGTCGAGCACGGTCCGCAATAACCCGACGGTCGAACCCAGCGCCGATACCGAAGCATTGACATCAAGGTCGCCGTCAACCACTCGCGCCACCGCGCCGGCGATGGCGCCACGCTTGGCGACCTTGTCCAATTGCTCGGCGAAGCCCTTGGTGACCAGCAGCGTCCAATCGCGATGATCGGTGCCAACGATGCCGACATTGGCGCCGTCATGGTCAACTACCAGCACACGCGGCGCCGCGATGCCGGCATTGATCGAAAGTTCTTCGGCCAATCGCAAGCAGTCCGCTTCGCCGCCTAGGCTGCGCACTGCCGCGTGGGTTTTCAGCCGCCCGACCATGGCATCATCGGCCAGCCGCGAGACATGCCGCAGCAGCCACCAATGGGCCGCCAGAGTCAGTCCGACGCCGAGCGGAATCAGGACAGCGAACCGCCACAACGCGACGATGGATTGAATGAGCGAGGTGCCTGGCTTGTCGAGTTGATCAATCACAGCGCCAAGATCAGCGAAGGCTAAGCCGACAAAGCTGCTTAAGCCCCCGCGTACCGGCGCAAGCAGGCCAAGTGTTAGGATGTCGGCAAACCGGACTATGACCGCGAACAAGACCAGAAGTAAGGGCCCCAACCCTGCGCTGGCGATCAATCCGAGAGCGCCCGCGACAACCATAGCGATAGCGGTCACTTGCCACGTCTGCCGGCGCACCTTGGCTTGCTGGGCATAAAACTGAACCGGCGCC
>JANNSA010000411.1:0-4813 GCA_031402115.1 Hyphomicrobiaceae bacterium
CGGCTTCTGCCGTCGCGGCCGGGCTGCTTGCTGCGGTCATGACTGTGCCATTGGTGGGCTGTGGCATGGGCTCGCTGTCGGGAGGCTTGTTTGGCGCTGGCACGCCGAAGCCAGAAGCCGCGAATGTCAGCAATGACAGCCTGTTAAGCGCCGCTAAGTCGAACGAGGATGGCTCGCCGCAGGACATTGCCGCCTACGCGCAAGCCTGCCCGCAATTCCTGGTGTGGCCGAGCGCGCAGATCACCACGGCCTATGAGCCGGGCCGCGATGGCGATGGCTTAGCCATCATGCATCGGGGCGAGATCACGCAGACGGCGCGCGAATGCCGCGTCAGTGCTGGCGAGGTCAGCGTCAAGTACGGCTTCTCCGGCCGCGTACTGCTCGGTCCCAAGGGCGCCGCCGGGCAAGTCACGATACCTGTCAATGTGTTTGCAACCGATTCGGCCAAGCAGCGCGTCGCTGACGACTTCCTGACCGTCACTGTCGACGTGTCGCCAGACAAGCCTATCGGATATTTTTCCACTGTTCAGACTGTGACCTTGAAGGTGCCTGAGGGCACCCGCCCGGCCGACCTCAAGGTCTATGTGGCGTTCGACAAGGCTGGTTGACGACGCGCCGAATCCGCTAGACGGCAACGCGCCCGCTTCGCCGTTCATTGTGGCCGGCAGCACCGACGCTGATGACAACGCGCGAGCAGTTGGACAAGCCGGCTGCGCCCTAGGCGATGGCGCTGCTGAAGCTGTCGGCCCCGCCCCGCAAATAGCCGCAGCACTGGCACCATCGATCGATGTGTTGTGGCCGGGCAAGCGTGCTTAGCAGATGCGAGCAGGTTTTGGCGTTGCTCTCGATCAGCCCCGATCGGGATCATTCAGCGGCTGTCTGAGGGTCGCCGGAAAACACGTAACATCCTGTAGTACATAGTAGTGTTCCACAAGCGATGCCAGTCAACTCAAGCCTCCGTGAGTGTTCATTGCTGCTGATCGCCGGCTGATAGTGAACGGTGCCAAAACAGTCGTCGGGACCGCAGTCTGGCGGCAAGTCGCGGTGTTGACGGCCAAACTGCAGGCAGCGCGTACGGATTCGTCATTGTCTTCGCGTTGTCGCAATTCTCTGGCTATGCAAATATAGTGCGTGCTTGTCGCACGCCTCCGGCATCTTGAGGCCGGAACTGCATTCCGCGTGTCGCGTGCGGGGCCAACGGGCCAGACGCGAGCAACAGGGAGACGACACCGATGACAAAGACGACTCTGAGCCGCCGGACCGTACTCAAGGGCACCGCTGCGGCCGCTATCACTGCAATCGCCGCGCCGGCTTACATCAAGGGCTCGCTGGCTTCCTCGGGCGAGCTGAACTTCATGGGCTGGGCCGGCTATCCGGAACTCGCCAAGACGGTGTTCCCGGCGTTCACGGCCGCCTCGGGCATCAAAATGAACTTCACCGAAGTTGACAACCAGGACAACTTCTTCGCGCAGGCCAAGCTGGCCGCCGACACCGGCGCCTATGACGTCGTCGAGCCGACCGTCGATCGCGTGCCGGGCTGGGCCAGCGCTGGCCTCGTTCAGGGCTGGGATACGGCCAAGGTTTCGCCCGACTCATACATCAGCGGTCTGGCCGATGGCGCCGCTGGCGAAGCTGCGACTGTCGACGGCAAGCGCCTGTTCGTGCCCAGCGTCTGGGGCACCGAAGCGCTCGTCTACAGCAAGAAGGACGCGCCGATGGAGTATGGCACGGCCAGCCTCGCTGATCTGTTCGACCCGAAGTTTGAAGGCAAGGTAACGCTGCGCGCGCACTCGTCGCTCGCCGCCATGGGCCGCGTGCTCGACTCACAGGGTAAGCTGCCGAAGCCATGGATGGAAGGCTACAAGGACGAAGCCACAATGAAGATGTTGTGGGATATCGCACTGGCCGAGGCCACCAAGTCGAAGAAGAACGTTGCCCAGTTCTGGGGCGGCGAGAACGAGGCACAGGCTGCGTTCAAGACCAATGGTTGCGTACTCGGCCTGTGCTGGGACTCGACCGGTGGCAACATGGCCGCGGATGGCTTCGGCTACATCGCCCCGAAGGAAGGCGCGTTTGCCTGGAACCAGGGTCTGATGCTGTTGAAGAGCGCCAAGAACGTTGAACAGGGCCACGAGTTTGCCAAGTGGATCGCTTCGGCGGATGGCTCGGCAGCCTGGGCAACGGCGTTCGGCGCCAACCCAGTTGGCAAGGGTGGCATCGACAAGCTGTCAGCCAAGGTCAAGGACTTCTACACGGCTTCCTTCCCCGGCGACGCGCTGAGCAAGCTGTGGTGGTGGCCCGCCCAGCCGGGTTGGTTCATCAAGCTGCGCGGTGAATATGCCGACAAGTGGAAGTCTGCCTGATCCATAAATGCCTAAGGTCCGCCGGACTCGATACCGAGTCCGGCGGATTTCCGTTGAGGCCCGGAAACGCAGCCGCTAGCGTTGCGACTGGGCAGTTGCAAGGGTGGAGAAGCGTTTCAGATGAGTGCGAGCGTAGAGCTGGCGGACGTCTCGGTTGATTTTGGTAAGTTCAGGGCAGTTGACCGCGTCAATGTGACGATCCAGCCAGGCGAGTTCTTTTCATTTCTGGGGCCATCCGGCTGTGGCAAGACAACCATCCTGCGGATGATCTCCGGCTTCAATGAGCCGACCGAAGGTGCCGTCCGGATTGCTGGCCAGGATATGCGCGGCATCCGGCCAAACAAGCGGCCAACAGCCCTGATCTTTCAGAATCTCGCTCTGTTTCCGCTGATGCCGGTTTGGGAAAACATCAGCTTTGGTTTGGAGGTGCGCGGCGCCAGCAAGGCCAAGCGGCGTGCCAAGGCCGAGGAATTGTTGGCGCTCGTTGATCTTCCAGGTGTGGCTGACCGGCGCATTTCGCAATTGTCTGGCGGTCAGAAGCAGCGCGTGGCGATCGCGCGGGCGCTGGCGGTTGAACCCAAGGTGATGCTGCTCGATGAGCCGTTGTCGGCGCTCGATCTGAAGCTGCGGCAGCATATGCGCGCCGAACTGCGCGCCATTCAGAAGCGCACCAACGTCACGTTCATTTACATCACCCACGACCAGGGCGAGGCGCTGGCGATGTCAGACCGCGTCGCGGTGATGTCGCAAGGTCAACTGCAACAGGTGGCCAAGCCGCAGGAAATCTACAACCATCCGGTCAATGGCTTCGTCGCCTCGTTTGTCGGCGAGAACAATATCTTCGCTGGCAAGGTGGGGCAGGTCAGCGACGGCATGGCGGAGTTCCAGACAGCCAGTGGCACGTTCCGCGCCCGCGCCGGTGCAGGTATCGTAACGGGTGCCCAGGCCAAGCTCTATGTGCGGCCGGAGCACAGCCTCTTGGTCCCGACAGCGGGGCCGGGCGCCAATGCCATTACCGTCGATGTTACGGAGGTCGCCTTCGAAGGCAATTTCATCAACGTCGCGGCGCGCGACGCCACGGGCCAGCATTTGACCGCCGAGATGCGCAACGATGGCGGCAACAACATCCCGCCGGTCGGTGCCAAAATGAGCTTGGTGTTTGAGCCAAAGCAGGCGGTGATCCTGGCCGACGCAGTTACGGCGCGGAGCTGATCATCATGAGCGAACTGCTCCGCCGCTATGGCTTTGGCCTCAGCGCCCTGTTCATTGTGCTGACAGCCTTCTGGCTGTTGTTGCTGGTCGTCCTGCCGGATCTGTTCCTGCTCGACGCCTCGTTCCGGCCATTCCTGCCAGCCGTCGACGAGGGCGGGCCGAAAGATTTCTACAGCTTCGACAACTACATGAACTTTTTCCGGACACCGATTCACATCCAGGTGTTCTTTCTCACGATCCTTTACAGTGCAGTGGTGACATTCATCGCCTTCGCGGTGGCTTATCCAATTGCGTATTATCTAGCGAAGGTTGCCAGCCCACAGAATGTGCGGCTGATGTTCCTGCTGTTGTTGATCCCGTTGTGGGTCAGCGAGATCCTGCGCTCATTTGCCTGGTTCATCATTCTGGCGTTCAAAGGCCCGCTGAATTTCGCGCTGGAAGCCGTCGGCATCATCGAAGGCCCGATCCGCTGGATGACCGCCTACAACAGCGTCATGATCGGTCTCGTCTACGCCTATGTGCTGTTCATGCTGTTCCCGGTCTACAACGCCATCCAGGCACTCGACACCAATCAGATCGAGGCGTCGCAGGACCTCGGCGCGCCCTGGTGGCGCACGCATTGGCGCGTCATCATGCCGTTTGCCAAGCCGGGCATCGCCTCCGGTTGCGTCATGGTGTTCATGTTGTCGGCCGGCTCGCTGATCGTGCCGTCGCTGCTGGCGTCGACTTCGTCGCGCTGGTTCACCGAGATTATCCAGCAGTACATGTTTGAGAGCAACGACTGGAACACGGGCTCGGCTTACGCCTTCCTGTTGCTTCTGCTGTGCATCGTGTTCGTCACGGTCATGATGCGGATCTTCCGCGTCAGCCTCGCTGATATCGCTAAGTGAGGCCCTAGGTCATGCAGCACAAACTCAGTGGCTGGTTGCTGTTCAGCTTCATGATGCTCTTCCTCGTCTATATGCTGTTGCCGCTGTTCATCATGGGTGGCGCAGCGCTCAACGACAGCCGGTTCCCGTCCGTCTATCCATGGGTCGGCTTCACCGACCGTTGGTTCATTTCGTTGTATGAAGACACGCGCATGTGGACGGCAGGGCGCAACACTGTGCTCGTCGCCGTGGCGGTGGTGCTGCTGTCGGTGCCGATCGGCACGGCGGCGGCAATTCTGATCAACAACATCAGCGGCACCGCGCGGTCGATCCTGTATGGCTTCATGGTCGCGCCGATCCTGACGCCGG
>JANNSA010000412.1:0-2601 GCA_031402115.1 Hyphomicrobiaceae bacterium
TCGCGCGGCCCTCGAAGCCGCCGGGACACCGATCGGCGGCAACGATCTGCTGATCGCCGCGCACGCGTTGGCACTCGGCTTGACGGTCGTCACCGCCAACATGAACGAATTCCGGCGCGTGCCCGGGCTCGATGTCCTGAACCTAGATCCGGCAGTTGCCCCCCGTGGCCTCGTATTTTTGAGGCGGCGATTCAACTTTTTGGTGTGGCGGCCGGCGTCAAGCCGGGGCTGCGAGGCGAGGCGGAGCGCGCAGTTGGCGACCCTTGAGCCACGATCGGACGGCATGAGCCAGGATTCGCGACCATCGCTGGTCCGTCGTCAACTGCTCCGCAGCTTCGATCAGGCCTCTGAGGAAGCGGGCGACGCCGGTCAAGACGCGCTCGGCCCATCGGGCGTTGCCGTGCGTCGAGGCGATGCGCAAGGTCGTCTGCCGTCCGTGGCGCGTGCGCTCGGCGATGCCGGCGAGAAGCAGTGGCCGGCTGGTGATCGCCTCCAGGTGCTTGTCGGGCTCGGCGAGACGCACGAAGATGTTCCACCAGTTGTAGACCAGCGCCACCATTCGTGCGGTGAGCCGGCAGCGCGCGAGATCGTGCGTGGTGAAGCCACCCCATCCCCATTGGTTCTTGAGTTCGTCGAAGACGTTTTCGCAATCGGCGCGGTCGCGGTAAAGTTGCGCGAGGCCAAGCATCTCGTCCTCGGGCGCGGCGCCGACTTGGGCCAAGTCCAGCGACGTGACGAGCACCGCATGCTCCCACAGCGCGGTATCATCCTCGACTTCGGCGAAGCTCAGGCGCATCTGGCCGGAGCCGTCGCGCGTGCTCGCCATCACGCCGGCCCGAAGTCGGCGCCGCAACACGACGACGCGACGATGCCGGCTCCAACCCGTCAACCGCAGCTCGGCCGTGGCGCCCTGCCAGCCCTGCCCCGCGTCGCGCCAGCCACCACGCGAGAACGCACGTTCTATCAGGCTTTTCACGTTCTTGGTCAGACGCAGCTTGAACAGGTAGGCGATCCGTCGCTGCTCGGCTTCGGCCATCACGCTCTCCGACGCGATGCCGCTGTCGCCGCGCAGCAATGTCGGCCAGCAGTCACGCGGCGTGCTGTCGACGAGCGCCCATAGTCCGGGGGCGGAATGTGCGCCGGTGTGCGCGTTGCCGGGCGCGGTCTCGACACCCATCACCAGCCGAAGGCCCGCCAGCATGTAGGTGTGATGCACGTGACTCGGCCGTCCGGGCTTCTTTGGATTGTAGCTGACGACGGCACCTTCCTGGTGCCCGTACAGAGGCTTCACGGTCGTGTCGATGTCGATGATGTAGGGCTCGGCCAGCAGTGGGCGGACGGTCGCGTCGATGTGGCGCTGCAGCCAGTCGAGGCCGGGCAGCGAAGGCATCGCCGCAAGCGCCCGGCGCAAGCTGTCCTCGCTGACGATCTTCTCCATGCCGAGCAACTCGGGCAGCACGGAATCGGAGCGCAGCGCGGTGACATGGGCGTAACGCTTGTGACCGGCGAGCGCCGCCAGCGCCCATGTGCCGACGACGTCGCGCACGGCCGGCGCATTCGGGCTCGTGTAGGTGAGCGGGCAGTCGCCGACTGCGCCATCGAAGCGGCCCGACACCTTCAGGAACTCGGCGAAATAGACGAGCTGCCCGAGCGGCGTCAGCGGGCTCGACGCGTCCCATTCGACCTTGACCGGGCCGGCGAACGTGTCGAGCGTTTGCGGACCTGCCGGCGAGCCGTGCTCAACCGCCAGTTGCTCACCCTGAGGGTGAAGCCTCGTTGGCAAAGACGTGTGTGTCATGTCCCGGAAAATGCACGATTCTCTATCCGTCCGCATTCATGCAACTGCCGGATCTAGGATGAACGGTTGCTGCGTCAAGTGTCCGTTGAGACTGGCCACACCTTCAGCCTTACCGACCGCGCCGGGCGGAGCGTCATCAGCACGCGGGTCACGGCCGGTGGTTCCATGCCAGCGCTCGAAGATCCACGCAGATTCGAGCCGTTGTTTCGCGGCAAGCGACGATTCATCAGCGATGTGATCCATGGTACCCTCAACGGCGAGCTGGCCGCCGTGATCGGTGTACCATGATGAGGAACGGCGAGGTGGCATGGGCGCTGAGCCGCCCCCTCTATCACAGCGATTTCACCGGTATTCTGGTCAACCCCGGTGTGTCGCCAGGCTGGGTCTTATCGATCGTGGACCGCACCGGGCGGCACCTGGCACGCCGACCGGGGCACGAGGAGTTCGCGGGACGGCCAATGGTCAAGGAGCTTGTCGAGCACCTGCAGGAAGGAGGCGGTCGCCCATTACGTACCACGACGCTGGAAGGAATCAGTGTCATCTCGACCGTCGTTCGCGCACCGTTGAGCGGCTGGGGAGCGGGTGTAGCGCAACCGGTCTCGGAACTCGACGCGCCCCTTAGACAGCATTTGCGCGACGCCATTATTGCCGGTCTGATCCTACTGGCGACCGCCCTGGCGCTTGCCTTCATGGTGGCGCGGCTGGTCGAGCGCGCCGTTTCCCAATTCGTTCAGCAGTCGCAAGCGCTCGCTCGGGGGGAGCCGGTTACAGGTCAATCGCTGGCCTTCCGCGAGACGCGCATC
>JANNSA010000413.1:0-2363 GCA_031402115.1 Hyphomicrobiaceae bacterium
AGATCTCGGCGCCGCGTTTCCTCGCCCCGGTCGCCAGCGCCTGCGTGAGGTCGGCCGGCTGGATGTAGCCGTCTTCCGGATGCTGGATGGCGCCGATGATGCCGTCGATGTTGCACAGCGGCCAGATCTCTTTGACCTCAGCCGGCGTCAGCGTGTTGACCTTGACGCCAATGGTTTCCGCCACGCCGCGATAATACAGGAACTCGTCCCAGCGATCCTTGGTGCGGGCGAGCCGGATGTTGGAGCAGACCGAAAAGCCAACATTCTGGCCGGTCTCGGCCTCCAGCGTCTTGTATAGCGCCACGGAATATTTGTGGATCTGGCCGACTGAGTAGCTGAGGTTGAACAGCGGCAGCAGCCCGGCGGCATGCCAGGTGGACCCGGAGGTCAGTTCCTTGCGCTCCAGCAGCACCACATCGGACCAGCCCTTCTTGGCCAGGTGATACAGCGTCGAAACGCCAACGACGCCACCGCCAATGACAACCGCGCGTGCGTGTGTGCGCATAGTGGAACGTGCCCCTCTCGATGGATCAGCAGAACTGTTGCTCAGCATGTGGCCCGTTCCAGCCACACGGTGCGCGTTGATTTGCGACCACGAGCCCAACCGGCTGCGACCGGCACTATCTGAGCCAGCGGGCAATTGCCGACAGTCCGCAATCCGGTTTTGAGATCGACTGTCGTTCGCACAATTGAATCAGCCAAGAAAAGTCCTGTGTCCCCATCCAGAGCAAATGCTAACCGCACTTGACGCTTACATGCCGTTGCATATTGTCCTGTGTGTGGTTGCAGGTAACAGTTGTCGCCGCAGCGACCGGCAGTGAACCTGCACACGTAACAGGAGTCGAACGCCATGATCCTCGCACCGACAACACTGCGTCGCCGACCCCCGTCGTCCTTGAGTTTATCGGCAGCCGTGTTCGTGGTGGCAGCCGTGATTGGCGTGGCGACAGTCGCGCCGGCCTGGGCCGAAGGTCCCGCCGACATGTCGTTCTTTGTTACCAGCGCCGGGCCGGGCAAGGGCGCCGACCTCGGCGGCCTCGATGGCGCCGACGGGCATTGCACCGCGCTCGCCAAGGCGGCGGGCTCGGCGGCGACTTCTTGGCGGGCCTATCTCAGCACCACAGGCGCGCAGGGCGAAGCCGGCGTCAACGCCCGTGACCGGATTGGCAAGGGGCCGTGGCAGAACACCAAGGGCGTTGTGGTCGCCAAGGACGTCAATGATCTGCACTCAGACGGCAACGCCTTGACCAAGGATTCCGCGCTCTCGGAAAAAGGCGAAGTCGTTATGGGCCGCGGTGACAGCGTCAACATGCACGACGTTCTGACGGGCTCGGACCCACAGGGCATGTATTCCACGGCCGGCGGCGACACGACGTGCGGCAACTGGAGCAAGAGCGGCGACGGCTCGGCAATTGTCGGCCACCACGACCGCGTTGGTCTGAAACCGACCCGTCACATGCAGTCGTGGAACTCGTCGCACGGCACGCGTGGCTGCGGCCAGGACGCCTTGAAGGGCACCGGCGGCAACGGGCTGTTCTACTGCTTCCTGGCGAACTGAGGCGAAGCACAGTCACCGCCTTGGCCGGCGGCGTCTCAACTGCCGGCCAATTGTCATCAGCCGCCGAGTGTCAGGATGAAGTAGGCGGGCACTGCGACGTAGGCGACGGCTGCCACCGCCATCAAACTGCGCACCCACCAGGACGGGAAGCGCCGCCACAGCAGCACCATCATGGCGAGCGCGATGGCAATCTCGACAATCATGACGTATTGGCCGTAATAATTGCTGTCCCAATATGAAAAGGGTGCCTGATAGACCCACATGGTGAACGGCCAGAAGTGCGCGTGGCCGTCGTCGACGTGGAGCGGCAGGTCAAAGGCGATATGCAGCAGCACAGCGACAGCGAAGACTTTCAGCCAGTCGAGCCTGAAGGCAAAGCCGCCCGCCAGCAAAACCGCCGCTACCGGGATTGAATGCGGAATCGCGACCGCCGTTTGCCAGGTCGGCTCGAAGTACAGCTTGTTGAAGATGACTTCGGGCTCAATGCCATCAACGAACCGGTTCCAGGCGAACATCACGAACATCGGCACGTCCGGCAAGAAGCCGCCCAGCGCTGCCGCCCAGTTGACGAGCGGCGATTGCCGCTTCGACAACAGTCCGCTGGCGATCAGAAGATGTGTCTGGGTATGCATGGCCTGCCCCGCCGGCGTTCACGATCCGGATTCCACATTGCCGCGCGAACAGCGATTTTGCTAGCCCGCCGGTTGCTCGGTGGAACAGGTACTGGGTGACTACTGGGTGTCGGGCACTTATGCGCTCCGCAGCGCTTGCCGTGTGCAAATGCCGAGCAAGCGCACAAGTGCCT
>JANNSA010000414.1:0-15213 GCA_031402115.1 Hyphomicrobiaceae bacterium
GAAGCCCGCCTCGAGCAGGCGCGCGCCGCCGGCATCGCCTATTACGGCCTGCACCGCCAGGACGAGGCGATCATGACCTGCATCGTGCCATCGATCTTGACCGACGATCACATGCACTTCGTTGATGGCGCCGCCGGTGGCTACGCCAAAGCCGCCGAAGCCATGAAGGCGCAAATCGCCAAAGCGTGAGAGGTTGTAGGTCCCGATCCGTCATTTTAGCGAAGCGGCGGTTTGATGGTGATGCCGTCCAGCGTGCGCAGGAATTCCTCGGGGCCAGCAGGGGTATAGACGACGTAAAGCGTCATCGGCACTGTGCCGGTGTTGAGCGTCGCATGAAACCGGCTGTCGGGCACGAAAATGGACGTGCCAGGCCCCACCGCGCGTGTCACGGCACGTCCTTCGCTGTCTTCCACCATCTGCTCGCCGGTGCCAGCGATGACATGGATGATCTCCTCGGCGCCAGGGTGGTTGTGGCGCGCATGGCCGCCGCCCGGTTGCACAGTGACGAGGCCAGCGCTGAAGCGTGTGGCGCCCGAAGCGCGCGGCGACACGGTGATGGCGACATCGCCCCAGTCAAAGCTCAGCGTCTCAACGTCCTCGGCGGTGATGAAGTAGCGTTCCGTGGTTGGCATTCGCGACACTCCTCTGGCCAGGCCGTCAGCCTAGCTTTTGTCGCGCCTGCAGGAAACCGGTGAGATCGTCAGTGATGTGGTGCACGTGATCAGGCAACGCAGTCCAGCCGCTGATCTCGCCATAGCTCGGATCGCCGGCAATGCCGGGGCCGACCAGCACAGTGGTCATGCCCAGGGCCTCGGCTGCCTTCAGATTGTTCGGCAGATCCTCGAACATGGCGCTCCGTGTGCCATCGACGCCATGGGCTGCCAGGAATTTGGCGTAAGGTTCGTGCGCGGGCTTGGGCACATAATTGGCATCGACGATGTCGAAGATGTCCTCGATCACGTGCGACACGCCGAGCCGCGCCATTGTGCGCTCGGCATGCCCGCGTGAGCCATTGGTAAACACCAGCTTGCGGCCCGGCAAGGCAGCCAGCACTGCCGCCAATTCCGGCGACGGCGGCACCGGGCTGTAGTCGATATCGTGCACCGCATCGAGGAAGTCCTTGGGTTCGATACCGTCTTCCGTCATCAGCCCGGCAAGTGTGGTGCCATATTTATGGTAATATCGCTTCTGAATCCGCCACGCCTCCTCGGGCGCCACCTTGAAGCGCTCGGCGATGAACCGCCCCATGCGGTCATGGATCTGCGCAAACAGATTGCACGACGCCGGATACAGAGTGTTGTCGAGGTCAAACACCCAGACCTTGGTATCGTCAAAGCCGCGCGGATCGGCGTGCCGGATCGGTTTAGCCATGGGTGCCACCTGGATTGTCGGTCTTGCGCGTGCGGCGCGGTTTCTTGATCGGCGCGTCGGGTGCGCGCCGGAGGATGGTGCCGACGCCGTGCTCGGTGAAGAACTCAAGCAGCACAGCGTGCGGTACCTTGCCATTCAGGATGACGACAGCTTCGACGCCAGCCTCCACCACCTCGATGCAGCTTTCGACTTTAGGGATCATGCCGCCGGTAATGGTGCCGTCGCGGATCAACCGGCGCGCCGTATCGATGTTCAGTTCTTCGATCAGCTTCTTGTCGCGATCGAGCACGCCGTCGACATCGGTCAGCAGCAGCAGCCGCTTGGCTTTCATCTTGACAGCGATGGCGCTGGCAAACGTATCGGCGTTGACGTTGAGCGTTTCGCCCGAGCGTGACAGGGCAATTGGCGCAATCACCGGGATCAGGTCGGAGCGGATGATCACTTCCAGGATTTCCGGATTGACCTCCTCGGGATCGCCGACATAGCCGAGATCGACCACCTGCATCAGGTTGGATTGCGGATCGGGCATGCGGTCAATCTTCTTGGCGATGACCAGATTGGCGTCCTTGCCGGAAATCCCGACTGCCTTGCCGCCCTCGCGGTTGATGGAGGCGACGATCTCCTTGTTGATCTTGCCAGCCAGCACCATCTCGACGATCTCCACCGTCGGCTTGTCGGTGACGCGCAATCCGTGCACGAAGTCGGACTTGATCTGCAGCCGCGCCAGCATCTCGCCGATCTGCGGGCCGCCGCCGTGCACCACAATCGGATTGAGGCCGGACTGCTTGAGCAGCGCGATGTCCTGGGCAAAGTCTTGTGCCAAGCCTGGATCGCCCATGGCATGGCCGCCATATTTGACCACCACGGTCTTATCGTCATAGCGCTGCATGAAGGGCAGCGCTTCCGACAAGATCTCAGCCTTGACGGCGGCGCTGAGGCCGCGCGCGATTGCTGCAGCATCCGGCGGATCGGCCTCAGGCAGTGGCTCAGCCATGGCAAACCTCGGTTGAGATTGGGGCGCCTCGCCCGCGAGGCGCCCTTATAGCGCCGCAAGCATCAGGCTCAACGGTGAATTAGCCAATGGGCAGCCCTTGTGCATTCAGTCGTGCGCACAGCAAAGCCTGTGCTAGACTGAAGTGTAAAGGGCTGGTTGCGATCGGGGGATTGCCGGGATGAGTGAGGCGTTTGCAGACGAGCGGGGGCGCGTCCCGCATTCCGCCAATCTGGCTGCAAGCCTCCAACGCGCTGCAATCTATGCCGAGGAGCAGGGTCACCGGCTAATCACGCTCGAGCACCTGCTGCTGGCGCTGACCGAGGATCCCGAAGCGGTCAGCGTGTTGCAAATCTCTCACGTTGACCTTGATGTGCTGCGCAACGAGTCCGCTGGTCTGGTCGGCCTGATTGACGACCGTGTGCCGCTCGATTCCCAAGTGCCGCCGCAAACCTCCAGCGAATTGCGACGCGTGATTGATGCCGCGACGATGGCTGCTGGCTCCAAGCGGCGCGCCATCGACGGCGCCATCGTGCTGGCGGCCTTGATCGGCGAGGGCCACAGCGCCGCTGCCGAGCTGCTAAAGGCGATGGGACTGACGTTTGACGCCGCCATCAAGACCATGCGGATGCGGCCCTTGGAGTCAGGAGCTACGGCGCCAACGGGGCGGACGCAGTCTGCTGGCCGCGTCGCCCCACGTGCTGAACCACCGCGCGCCGATCCGGTGCCGCGCACACAACGGCGGCCGGCAGCAGGCGATCTGTATCCGCCGCCGGCAGCGGCACTGGGCCATGGCCACGGACCGGGTGATGTACCCCGCACCGCAAGCCAGCGTGCCAATGCGGCGCCTGTCATGCCTTGGCAGGAATCGGCGCCGGCCTATGCGGGCCAAGCCCCGGCTCGCGGGCGAAGGCCTGAAGACGAGCGCTATGCTGACCCCTATGCGGAAACGCCGGCAAACGGAGCCATGCCAGCACCGCGCAGCGATTCCCGCACTGGGCGACAGGAACCACCGGGCGAAACGGCGGCAGCTAGCCGCAGTGCGGGCGCGCGTTCAGGGCGCGACAAACCACGCAAACCGGGAAAGCCCAAAGTCGGCGAGCCGCGCGCTGAACGAGGCCCCCTGATCCTGACGCTGGAGCGGCGGGTGCGGCGCGGCCAGGCTGAAACCATCGAGGCGCGGATTTCCCTGCGCTCGCTCGATGCGCTCGGCATGACCTTGCAGCCAGCCTATGCGGGCCGTCCTGACCCAGGCTTCGCAACGCGAGCGCTCACCGTGCGGCTGCGCGCGCCCGAGGACAGCGCCCTTGTCGAGACGCTGGCGCCGGAAACGCAATGGGTCGAAACCGCGATCGGGCTGCAAGAGGATGATTTCGGTGGCTGGCGCTGGACGCTGGTGCCACAACGCTCCGGCAAGCTGGCGTTGCGCTTCAGCGTGTCGTCGCGCGCGCTTGCCAGTGACGGCATTGCCAGTGAGCAAGCGCTGCCCGATCAGATTGTTGAAGTCAGGGTGCGCGGCACGCCATGGCGGGCGATCGGCCGCGTGGTTGGCTGGCTGGCGCTACTGGCGGCGGCGCTTGCAACCGGCGGTATCGTCGAACACATGTTCAAACTGATCAGCCACGTGTTTGGCTAGCGACCAATGCCGTCAGGCACCGCGCCGCAGCGCACCCTAGTGTTTCCTGACACCCGATGGCTGCCTCTGCAACCTAAGTGGAGTCCATAGCTATGAGCGGCGATCTCCACAGCTTATTAACTAATCTCGGCGACGGTCGTGAGCGGTGTTGTGTGGGTCGGAGTAGCGATCGCGTCATGTTTTCATTGATTGCCAAATTGAACCTGAGTGTTGTCTTGAGCAGCGGTGTCGTCGCGGCACTGGCGTCACAGTCCGGACTGATCCCGGCGGCCATTCCTGGCTTCTGGTTGATCTTGCCAATTGTTCTGCTGTTTGTAGCGTTTTGGGCTGTCTTTGCGCTTTCTGTGAGAGCGCAGCGCGGCCGTCGCGCCAATCGATTGTTAGGTCCGGCGATCTACGCTGGCACGGTTCTCACCTTGATGGTGGGCGTCTTTGGCAAGCCTTTTGCTGGCGATCTCAGCGGATTGATTGGGACCTCGCACCTGCTGGCGCCAGCATTTTGTGGCGGCATGCTGGTGGCTTGGCTAGCAATCGAGATGACAGAGTTCCGGCGCACAAACGCCACCACGGACAGTTCCGAAACGCTAGCGCCAGCCTGATCGGCCACTAAACCGGGCAACTTGCCCTTTTGCCGCCGCGGTTGGCGCGTGTATGCTGCATTCCGGGGTAAGCGCACGACCCCAAGCGTGCTGACCGCACCAGGGTGATTGCGTGGGCGCGAACGGGGGCCGCTCTTGTTCTTTTTCATGACCATTTTTCGCGCTGGCGGCATCATGCTGCTGTCGCTCATCCTTGGCGCCTTGGCGCTCGGCTACACCGCCTACTACTATCCTGGCATGCTCGACGACATGTTTACGATTGCGGGCTGGTTGAAGGTCTTCCTCACCGACTCGGCCAATACCGGCATCTCGCCCGGTTTCAATATCTGGCTGAAGTTCCTGCTTGAGGAAAAGACCTTCGTTTTGATGTTCTTTATCTTGGTGGCACGGTTGGTGATTGTCGTGTTCGCTTCGCTCATCAGCCACTTCCTGAAGCCCGTCTGATGCGTGCGACGGCATCAGCTTGCGGTGCGTCATGATCCTGATCGGCCAGTTTGACAGCCCGTTCGTGCGGCGCGTTGGCATTGCGCTGACGCTGTATGAATTGCAGTTCGAACACCGGCCTTGGTCAGTGTTCGTCGATGCCGGGAAAATCATGGCCTACAATCCGCTCAGCCGGGTGCCGGCTTTGCTGCTGGACGATGGCGACGTGCTGATCGAGAGCCATTGCGTTCTCGATTATCTCGACAGCCTGGTACCTGCTGGCCGGGCAATGTTCCCTGAAACTGAACCAACCCGGCACCGGGCATTGAAGGTGGCCGCGCTAGCGACCGGTCTGGCCGACAAGGCCGTCAGCCTGTTTTACGAGAAGCGCCTGCATCAGCAGGTCTCAGACATCTGGGTCAACCGGTGTCGCATGCAACTTTCCGGCGGGCTCGCCGCGCTGGAGGCAGATCGCGCCAAACGCAGCACCGATTATTGGTTCGGCGATGACATCGGCCATGCCGACATTGCAGTTGCCACCGCGTTGCATTTCCTGACGGAAGCGCATCCTGACCAGGGTGGCATGGCCGGCTATCCGGCGCTTGCTGCCCATTGTGCGCGGCTCGAAGCGCTGCCAGTGTTCCGCGCGATCCGACAGCCGTTCATTCCGCCAGCGTAGACTGAGTGTCAGGACTGGGTGCCAGAGGACTGGGTGCCAGGCACCTATGCGTTGGCTCGCGCTTTCCGAGCAGAAACCGCAGTAATGGGGATCAGTGCCGGACATTTGGTATCGTGTTCCAAACAGGCACACTAACCAACGGGCGGAACGGCCGTGGTACGGCGGCCCGAAAATCGGCTAAGGTGCGGACGCATAAGGCTCGTTGCCGCAAAAGCGCCGGGCTCGGCACGTATTGCCCCTGTCACGCGGGCATAGCACGCTAAACGCACGGCTCCAGGAGCTCAGACGCCATGACTTCCAAACCCGACGATTACAGCGCGCGCTCCCGTTACGATCTGCCCGCCGGCACCTACGAGATGTTCGAGACACAGCCTTCCATTGCCGGCCTCAGCGGCTCTGGTTCCGGCGGTTCCGGCCATAGCCTGGCGCCGCCGCGCCGTGCTGGATCGAGTTATCGCCCAGCCTATCTTGGCGAGGACGAGGTGGTGCTGGCCTGCTGCCATCACGCGCACGAAGTCGCCAAGGCACACGGCGCCCGCGAGGTCATGCTCGAGCATCTCGTGCACGCCATGGCTCGCGTCAACGGCGCGGCTTCCGTGCTGGAAGATCGCGGCGTTCACGTCGACGCGCTGCGCCGCGAAAGCGCCAACGTCATCTCTAGCGAAATTCCAGTTGAGAACACCACCATCGTCGCCCAGCTCCGGGCTTCCAAGGACTTCAACACCGTCATGTACCTGGCTGCCGCCGCTGCCAGCCGGCGCGACGACCGCGCCACCAGCGTCCGCGATGTGCTCGACGCGATGCTCAATTATGACCCGAAGTCGCGCGCTGTGCGCCTAATCCGCCGGCATGCCAGCGGCAGTGACATTGAGGAGCAGGTGGATCCGTTGCGCGAGATGCGCGGCGTCATGGAACGCTACAGCGTCGAGATGCGCGAGCTGCGCATGACTATCTCTGAGATGCGCGCCTCGCATCTCAATCAGGGCTCGTCGGCGCTGACCTTGCTCGATGACCGCATGCGCGGGCTTGAGAAGGTGATCAACCAGGTCGCGCACGAAACCACCGATGACCGGCTGGCGCTGGACGACCGGCTGAAGAGCCTGCAGGACCTGCTGATCAGTCAGCGCACGGATGGACGCGGCGTCGCTGACCGGCTGGTGAACCTGGAACGGGCGCTCGGTGGCAACGGTGCCGGCACGGCATTGCAAAAGCTGATCGAAACGCAGCGTGGCGATCTCGTGCGCATCGAGCAATTAGTGCATGTCGGGCTGGCGTCCGTCGAGCGCACCATCGAAGCCAACCGGCCGGTCACTGGCGAAGCAATTACGGGGCTTGGCGACCGGCTCGTGGCGCTGGAAGCGTCGTTGGAGAGCAAGCTGGTCGATGCCACCAAGGTCGAAGGCGCGCTGATTGAGCGCTTGAAGGCGTTCGAAACGTCCATTGAGGCGCAGATGCTGAATGCTCAGCGGGTGTGGTCCGGTCTGACCGACCGCATCAGTGGCATCGAGCGGTCAATTTCCGGACAGCGCGAGGAACAGGCGGGCTATCAGCGGGCGCACAGTCAGGAAATCAAGGCACTGGCTTCCACCGTTGAATCCCACGGCAGCACGTTGCTGAGCGCCGGCACCGGCCTCGGCGGCGAGCACATCGACGCGCTGAAGACGGCCGTCGATGGTAATCGCGACCAGTTCCGCCGCATCGAAACGATGATCAGCGAGCGTCTGACCGGCGTCGAAAATCGGCTCGGCTCGATGGGCGCCGGCTGGGCGCCGTTGCAGGACCGGCTGGCAGGCCTCGAGCGCTCGATGGCGGTGCAGCGCAACGATGTCGCTTCCATCAATGTGGCGCTCGACACGGAATTGGAGTCGATCCGCAAAGCGTTGCTCGCCTTGAGCCACGCGCAGCAGACTCTGTCGACGGCGATCGACGAATGGCGGCAGAACAATAGCGGCGACCTCAGCGTCATCAGCAACCGCCTGGGTACGATCGAGAAGACTGGTTTTGCCGCGGCTATCCCGCAAATGCCAGTTTCGCTGCCGATCGCGCCCGTTATCGTGCCGGTGCAAACCGTACCGGTATCGCCGCCAATGGTTCAGTCGTTCACGCCCGACCGTCCGGTGGATCGCCAGCCGGAACGGCCAACAGCAATCGTTAACAACGGCATGCAAATGCCGCTGCCAGCCGCTGTCGGCAACGGCGCCCCGCCGCGCGGTGGTGAAGTGACACCGTCGACGGCCAACCTGCTCGATCGCGTCGATCGCGCGCTGAAGAACCGTTACAACAGCTAACCGGCCGCCCTGCCCCGTCTTCTCATCGCGCCGTCGCGAGGGCGAGAGGGTTGTGGTGAGGGGCGGAAGCTTGCTCCGGCGCTCGCAGCTAGAGCCGCGCATGTGTGTGTCCCTCACCCCTCCCCTCTCCCCGTGAAGTAGGCGGACAGGGAGCAATGGCGGACCGGCGACACAAAACTTAACTCGGCTAAATCAGCCCGGCACTACTCTGCCGCAGGTGAAGCCGAATTGAGTATTGTGTCCCCACTGCACCTATTCACACCCCCAGCAACCGCGCGAACTGGTCGTCGATGGTGCGGCGCAGGAGTTTGCGGAAGCGGGCGAAGTCGCGGTGCAGCGGCGGGATGCGGCCGAACTCCACCGGTCCGGCCTTGGCGGCGGGCACCAGCACGATCGGCGCGGCGATCGGTGTCAGTTGCGCGCCACGGCCGGCCTGCAAGGTGGCCAGGATGCCGTGCATTTCGCCTGTAATGGTGGGCCGCGCGACGATGATCAGCCGGAACTGGCCGTGCCGGTTGGTGATCAGATAGATGTGGCCCGACTGGTGCGGTACCGACACCGAGCCGTTTTGCGTGAAGTCAGCGTCGATGCGGCCGGCTTCATGGAACACTAGGCTCGACGTGCCCTCGTCCCATGCAATCATCGTCTGGTAGGCATAGAGCGCGTCCGGCTCGCCGAATGACGGCCGCACGGTCACGTAGGGTCCTTCAATCCACGACACGCCAGCCCGGGAATAAGAGCCAAGGTCTTCGGGCGCCGTATCGGGACCATAGGCGCGGGCGGCAGTTACGGTGCTGGTCAAGTGGCCATTGCGCAGGTTGATGCCGAGCGCGTCCTCCAGCCGGATTGTCGTCGCCAGGGTGAACGGACGGCGGCCGGACAGAGCCTTCTCCAGCGTTGACAGGCTGATGCGGGCCTGATCGGCCAGTGCCAGACGCGTGATCCGGCGCCGCGCGATCTCTTCGCGCACCACCAAGGCCACGGCGCGGCTGTCGGCCGCCGACAACACATGTTCGCCCATCTCGCCCATCAATGCCCTCCACTGCCCGCGCCCCGGAACGGACCATTCCGCACAAATGCGTAACCAGCAAGGCCGATGCTTGGATAGCCTTGATTTCAGCGCTGGAAATCCCAGGATTGGTGACAGCGTCGTAGGTCGAGACGAGCCCTACGCGAGACCCGACAGCCCCGGGCCATGGCCTCGGCCAACTGGAAGGGGCAACGGCCCGGGGGCGAGGTCGGCACGCGATCCCGATGGTTCGTCCGCGGGGCGTCGGGTCTCGCGAAGAGCTCGGCCCGACCTACTCCCAAGTGGCGAATTTGCCGGTGGCCGCCAGCGCCGCCATGCTGGACTTGAGTTGCTCCATCAGGCGTTGCCGGCTGCCTGGCCACGGCAGTGGTTCGCCGACCAGCACGTCACAGAAAAACGGCACGGGTAGCCAGGCGCCCTTTGGCAAGGCCTTGCCGAGGCCGTGAAGGTATACTGGTTGCACGGGCGCAGCCGGACAGCGTTCAGCCAGCCGCGCCACACCGGACTTGAAGCTTTGTAGCGCTTCCGGCTCGCCGCGTGTGCCCTCTGGAAACAGGATCACAATGTTGCCTGCCGTCAAGGCTGCCGCCGCGCCCGCCAACACATCGACTACCTCGTCGCCCTGCGGCTTGCGGCGCTCAATCGGAATGATGCCGATCAGGTTTGTCGCGAACCAGGTGAGCCACGGGCCAGCAAGGAAGTAGTCGGCCGCAGCGACCGGCCGGACATCTGGCAAGCGCCGGAGTGACAGCAGCGACATCAGCACCAGCGTATCGAGATGGCTGTTGTGGTTGGCCACCAGGATCAGCGGCCCCTTCAGTGGCAACCGCTCGCGGTGGCGGATGTTGAGTCCGATCACGAACAGCACCACCGGCCGCACAATCACCGCGAAGAACAGGATCTTCAGCCAGCTACTCATCCCGGCACGCCGTGCAGATAATAGAAGTAGCGGGTGATGTGGAAGAACAGCGGCGCTGTGAAGATCAGGCTGTCGACGCGGTCGAGGATGCCGCCATGACCGGGGATCAGGGAGCTGGCGTCTTTGATACCGATGTCGCGTTTGAGGGCGGATTCGACCACGTCGCCAAAGAACCCGGCCACCCCGACCACCAATCCCATGCCGATCGCCGCCCAACCACTGAACGGCGACAGCCATGGCAACAGGAAGGCGGCCAGCACAGCAGTGGTCAACAGTCCGCCAAGGAAACCCTCCCAGGTTTTATTGGGGCTGACTTTAGGGCTGATTGGCGTACGGCCAAAACTCTTGCCCCAGATGTATTGGGCAACATCATTGCCCTGCGTCAGGATCAGCAGCGCCAGCACCAAACTTGCACCCTCGGCGATGCCCTGGCCGGGGCCGGGCGCCGGCAGCACCAGCAGATAGGCAACATGGCCGAGGCTATAGACCGTCGACATCAGCCCCCAATGTAGCGTACCGGCTGCTTTCAGGAAGCCATCGGTTTCGCCCCGCACTACCATCGCCGCCGGCAGGATCAGGAACATGTAGACGGGAACAAAGATGATGAAGAAGCCATAGTGCTGCGTCGAGATCAGCGCATATTGCACCGGCACCGCCAAGTAGGCCAGCAGCAGGATACTGCGATCAGCGCGCCGGGTTGGAATAATGGACAGGTATTCCTTCAGCGCCAGGAAGCTGATACCAGCAAAGAACAGCATCGCCGGCACATGGCCGAACGCCAGCGCGCCAACAATCAGCAGCACCATCACCCACCACGAGCGGATCCGCAGTTCCAGCTCCGTGGGTGGCAGCTTGGCACCGGTGCTGTTGCGCCGGGCCAGCCGGTTGGCAGCGAAAGTGGCGACGGCCAACAGCACGAGGATCACATAGATGATCAGCAGCGCGTTGGGCGTCAGGCCGACATAGTCTGACAGCCAGGTTGAGACACCCATAGCTCAGTCCTTGGTCGCACTGGCGAGCGCAGCGCGGATGCGGTTGGCGATGGTGGTGATGGCGAGGATCACGATCATCAGCACAATCAGGTTGGTCCATGCCGAATGCCAGCCCATGGCGGCGACGACGGCCAGGACGGAGAACGCGACGGCCCGGTCACTCTTGCCCATCGGGCCCTGGTAGCCGCGCGGCGCACCAATTGAAAGCGCTGCGATGCCAACAACTTCTGTGGCGATGCCGAGCGTGACTGCAGTGATGCCCATGACCGCGCATAGGCCCGGAATCAGGGCCAGCGGCATATACAGGGCGGCATCCGACGCGACATCGCCGAGCTCGTTGAGCAGGGCGCCGAGCCGCGATTGCTGGCCGTGCTCGCGCGCCATCATGCCGTCGAGCGCGTTCAGCGCCATGCGCGCGAAGAGCGCAACGGGCACCAGCAGCAATGGTAAGGTGCGGCCGGGATTGAGCGTCAGCAGCAGGCCGACCACCAGCGACAACACAAAGGCGGCGAGCGTCACCTGATTGGCGGTGACGCCGCGCTTGACCAGTTCGCCGGCCCATGGCCTGAGCCAAGCCTGAAACTGCGGCTTGAAGTCATAGATCGAGGGCATGAACCTGAGTATCCCTCATTCAAGCCCACGCAACCGCTTCAGATCTTTTCGACCTTGGCGCTGCGGCGGGGCTGCAGGTGGAAGTCTTCCTGCAGGTCCAGTTCACCAACGATGTTCTGCGAGATTGGTGGCCGGAACGTGTATTTGACTTTGGCGACGACGACGCTGCCACCGGGCGGCAATAAGCCAATCGGCAATTCCATATAAGGCGTATCCTGCGCGAGCGGCGAACCGCCAGATTTGTCATAGCTCCAGTCAACCTTTGGATTGCCACGGTCATCGGCGATGACGCTGATGATAGTGATTTCCAAACGCGATGGATCATAACCAGCGAGCAGCGAATCCGCGATCCGCATGATGTCGTCGAGGTCGCCGTCGGACACCTTGTCGCTCTGCGTCACGAGATCGGCGACGGAGCCCGAGATAGTCACGACGCGCCGCGCCAGCGTGTAGCTCTCTGACATCTCGACGGTGCCGATGAACATGATGATCATGATCGGCACGACCATGGCGAACTCGACGGCAGCGAAGCCCTCGGTCTTCTGCCGGAACGCTTGAACAGCGGCGGCAAGGCGTTCGCGGATCTGGAGCAACATGGGACTACCTCGGAACACTCGTGAACATCAGAACTGAAAACTGGACGGCCGCAGGGTTCAGGGACCAGCCATCGTGAAGGGCTCATTGCGGAAGGCTGAGGCGGCGCTGATCAGCCGGCTGCCGTCGCTCATGTTGCCAAAGCCGACACCGCTCAGGCCCAACGTCGTACCGGGATTGGGCAGCGAAGCCAGCAGCTTCCAGTGATAATAGGACGACACCAGCACGACGTCGCCGGGTCCACCGAGATCAAAGCGGGCCTGGCGCTGGGTCATGATATTGCCATCGCCATCGGTCGGCTGCGGCGCATTGCTGGCAGCCTGCGCGAACGACGTGAAGGCGCGAACATCGACAATCACGTCACTGCAGGTGACCAGCCGCGGCAGCCGCTCGCAGATTAGATCGCGGAACTGGCTGGCGGTGACATTGCGTTTCTGCGCATTGCCGACGCGAATGTCGCGCGCCGCCATGTCAACGGCGTGCTCAAAGGCGAAGCCGACAAAGTAGGTCATGCCGACTTCGATGATGGCGAACAGCAATGCCAGGAACGGGCCAATGACCATGGCGAACTCAACGGCGGTGAAGCCGCCTTCGTCGCGGCGCCATCGGCGGAACGGATTGAACTTCTTAGAGGAGAGGGGCGTACGCAGCACGGGACAACGCCTCATGAAAACGGTTGAACCTGATAGGAAACAGTCTCGTCATAGAATGGTGACGGCGGCCTTAATAGCTAGAATTGTCCGTTGACAGCCTGAAGCAAGTTTTAAGCCATTCCCAAAACGAAACGCCCGGCTCGATCGGGGGAGCGAGCCGGGCGGGACTTGGGTAGAGCCAATAGCCTTATTGGCTCGGCTGGCCGGTCTCGGAGCTCTCGGAGATCTTCATCTTCTGCGTCGAGGCGGTGGCAATATTGCCAAACTGCTCTTTCTCGTCGCCGATCTTCAGCATCGGCTGACATTTTGGCGTGCAGCTGAACGTCGAAGTCGCGCCAGCACGTGTCAGCGTCACCACCTTGTCGTCGGTCTTAACCATCAGACGCTGGTTCAGAATGATCTTCTGATCCTGGTCGAGCACGATCAGATTGGTGACGCCAAACGTCTTGCCGGTGATAGCCAGCATCGAATTGCTCTGCAGCGCCACTTCGGCGATGGAGGGATTGCCGACAATGATCTGCGAGGCCGGCTTGTCGAGCGGCTGCAGCATCACCTGATCATACTGCACGATCAGGTCTTCGGAACGCGCCGGCACACAAGAGAGTGCGAGTAGCGCAACTGCGAGCGCGCCAGCAGCGCGCGGAAAAGAGGAGCGGGCAACGATCGCCATGGCGGAAACCTTCGTCTGTGGGGCTCTATGGGGAGAGCGGGCTAGGCAGGCTTGATCACTGCCCATCTAGGAAGAAAAGCGTGAAGATTTGGCAAACGTCCGTACCGCGCTGGAATTGCACGACTATTCGCCGTCCTGATGAAGGGGGTACAAGTCAGCTATTGTTTTGGATCAGCAAGATGATCGCTTCCAAGACTGTAGCAGCGGCGATTTTTTCTCACGCGGCGACTATCGTTGACTGTGTATTGAACTGGCGCGATAGTAGTATACATCCCAAGAACTACAGCATAAATTTGACTTTAACACCAAATTTACGCAGGCGAATGGAGTAAAAATAAAGGTTTATGCGAATTTCATCAAATGTAGGGGATTTCTTAACTCACAAATCCACCGCTGTTTACTCGACATTAAATCCTGCGGGCTAAGTTGACCTCAGTTCAGCACTGCAAGGCACTGTCCGAGCGGGTGAACTGAGAGAGTGACACACGCCATCTTTTGGGAGAGTAGACCATGAACAACCTCATCGCTAAATTCGGCAAGGACGAGTCCGGCGCCACGGCTATCGAGTACGCACTGATCGCCGCCATCGTCGGCATCGGCATCATCAGCGTTCTGCAGCTCGTCCGCACCAACTTGCAGGACACCTTCACGACGGTTTCCGACGCTCTGGCCACTGCCAACTCGGGCGGCTGATCGTCTTCGGTCGCATGACCGGAAACACAAGGGGTCGTTTGCCAACCGGCAGACGACCCTTTTCGTTTGGCTACCCCCCTCTCCCCGCCCTTCGCGGGGAGAGGGCTGGGGTGAGGGGCAGCCACGGGCACGAACCTTGCGCGCCACGGACGCTCCTGCTCGCGGCCACAGCTCCGGAGCAAGAACCTGCCCCACACCCCAACCCTCTCCCCAACGCGAAGGTGCGATGGGGAGAGGGGGCAGTCCAACCCGCTGAAAACTTTACTGCAAACCCGATCAAATTGTTGCTAGCCCGGCAGCGAAGCTTTTACCTCGAACTGGCACTGTTGCCCTCAACGACCGCACAGAAGCGGCGGTAACAGCGGAGGCAGCAAGAGTGTTGGCGTTGTCGGTTTGGTGTGCGTTTCCTGCGGCGATGACGTTCGCGGGTTCCATGGACTTGGTCACCATGACCATTCCCAACAAGATCTCCCTGTTTCTCCTGGCCGCCTTCATTGCGTTGGCGCCGGCTGTCGGGCTCGGGCCCGTCGATATTGCCATGCACATGGCCGCTGGCGGCCTGATGCTTGGCGTCGGCATCTTCATGTTTGCGATGGGCTGGGTCGGCGGCGGTGACGCCAAGATGTTCGCGGCAATCGCGCTGTGGCTGGGCTTTGACTATCTCGGCGAGTTCGCGCTGTTCGCGGCGATTGCCGGCGGCCTGTTGACCTTCGGCCTGTTGTTCTTCCGCACCTTGCCGCTGCCGCCGTTCCTCGGCCAGCACGCCTGGATCGCCAAGCTGCATCATCCGCGCACCGGCGTGCCCTACGGCATCGCGCTGGCCGCCGGCGCGCTGATTGTCTACCCGTCGACGCCGTTCATGCAGGCGTTGCTGAGCTGAAACACGCCGTGTAGGGGCGACTCGTGGGTCGCCCTGCCGCCACCTCGACAGCGCGGTGAATGGACCCGGTCACGGCGAAACTCCCGTACCTAAGCGCTTGGCCACAGGGCGACCCACGGGTCTCCCCTACGTAATCAACGAGCTACCGCCCCCGTTCGCTCCGGATCGGCACGCCGATTAACG
>JANNSA010000415.1:0-10580 GCA_031402115.1 Hyphomicrobiaceae bacterium
CCTCCGTGCTCTCCGAACTCGATGCGGCTGTGAAGGACGCCGTGATGGCGGTGCTCAGCATTGAGCAAGTCACTTCCGCCATCACCGGAATGGATACCGACGACGCCGTCTATCTGATGAAGGATATGGACGACTCCGACCAATTGGAAGTGCTGGCACGCCTGCCCGTTGAAGACCGCGTCGCCCTCAAGCGCAGCCTGGACTACCCCGACGAGTCCGCCGGCCGCATGATGCAGGCGGATTTCATCGCCATTCCACCGTTCTGGTCAGTTGGTCAGACGATCGATCACATGCGCGATGCCAGCAATCTGCCGGAACGTTTCACGGCACTTTACGTCGTCGACGCCAGCTACCATCTGCTCGGCACGGTCGCGCTCGACCGGCTATTGCGCACGCGGCGGCCGGTGATCATCTCCACCCTGATGGAAACCGACCGGCATGTGATCGCGGCGGAGCTGGATCAAGAGAGTGTCGCGGTGCAGTTCGACCGGCACAATCTGATGGCGGCTGCCGTAGTCGATGAGGATCAGCGCATGGTCGGCGTTGTCACCGCTGACGACGTGGTGGAGGTCATTCAGGAAGAAGCCGAGCGCGATATCCGCCAATTGGCGGGCGTCGGCGATGAAGCCGTCACCGATTCGGCGCGCTCGGTGATGCCATGGCGGCTGTGGTGGCTGTTCGTCAACCTGCTCACGGCCATTTTGGCCTCTTCGGTCATCGCGCTATTTGGTGCTTCAATCGAAGAGATGGTGGCGCTGGCCGTACTGATGCCGATTGTCGCCTCAATGGGTGGCAATGCCGGCACCCAAACCATGACTTTGACCGTGCGGGCGCTGGCAACCCGCCAGCTTGGGCCAGCCAACCTGCAGCGATTTGCCACCCGCGAGTTGGCAGTTGGCTTGGTTAATGGACTGGTTTTCGCCCTGATCATGGCCGGTGTTGTGCTGGTTTGGTTCGGCGATGGCAAACTGGGGCTGGTGATCGCGACAGCCATGATCTGCAACCTTATGATGGCGGCGCTCGCTGGATTGCTGATCCCCATGGCATTGAATTGGCGGGGGATTGACCCGGCTGTTGCATCGACGGTGTTCGTCACAACTGTCACCGACGTCGTCGGCTTCCTTTCTTTTCTGGGCTTGGCGACCCTGTTCCTGTTCTGATCTGTTAACCCTGATACCAACACGGCCGCTTGCCCACCGCAGGTGTTGTTTGAGGTCATGATTATGCCGTAACATGTGGTTTGTTAAAGAATTTCATGCTCAGTTGTACTGTTGAGACACTCCGAATGAGCATGGCCGAACTCTCGTGGGCGCAACAGCTAAGACGGAGAATTAACTTGAACTGCCCGTCGCAAGCATTAACTCTGACGGGCACTCTGAGCTTGGCATGGCCCTGCGAGGAGCCTAACCCTACCTGAACGGCGCCAATGCGCGGATAGACAAGAAGCTGCGATTGATCGTGGCCTATCCGGTGGTGCCACCGACCTGATCCTCCGGCCACGCTGGGCATGTGTTCCAGCCGGGCAGCTTTGCAGTGTCGGCCCATGCTTCCGCATGTGGCCATCAACGAACTGGGCTCAAGACCCTCGGGCTGACCATGGTCGCTTTGGGTTGAAATTGTTGTGTCAAGACGGCGACTGATATCGAGCGGGGCTCCTCTTGCTCAGTCAGGTGACTTTGGATTGCGAAGCGGTTGCGGCTCATCATGGCCTGCGCCCGCGAGAATGGCCCAACGTAAAGGGCCGCGAATGAGGTGTGTACGGCATGAGTGGTGGTGTTGATCGGAGTTATCGCCTCGAGGGCGGGCGAGTTGGCTTCCTGTTGTTTCACGGGTTGGCCGGAACTCCGCTGGAGTTGAGGTTCGTCGCGCGTTCCCTAAATGGCGCGGGTTACACTGTGCATTGCCCGCAAATCGCGGGTCACTGCGGCACTTCAGATGATCTGAAGGCGACCCGCTGGCAGGATTGGGTGGATGGCGGCGAGGAAGCACTCGTCGAACTGCGCAAGAGCTGCGACACCATCATCGTCGGCGGCACATCGATGGGCGCCGTGCTCGCGGCACACTTGGCGTCGCGCAATCCTGACACCGTGCAAGCGATGACTTTGTTCGCACCGACCCTGTGGCTGAATGGCTGGTCGGTGCCGTGGTACACGCATTTGTTCCGGTTGGTGGCGCAGGACTGGTGCGCTGATCTGTTCAACTTTACGCGATTGCCGCCTTACGGCATCAAGGACGAGCGCATCCGCGCCTTCCTGATCGGTGCGTTGAAGTCTGGCTCCAGCGTTGAAGCCGGCTTGATGACGTCGCCGGGCCGCGCGGTGCTGGAGCTGAAGAAACTCGTCAGCAATCTCAAGCCGCAGCTAGCGTCGATCAAGCAACCGACCTTGATCGTGCATCCGCGCCACGACGATTTGTCCAGCATAACCAACGCACTATACTTAGAGCGCAAGCTCGGTGGGTTGGTTCAGACCTGCGTCCTGGATGACTGCTACCACATGGTCACGCTCGACAAGCAGCGCGACGTTCTGGTGGAACGCACCAAGGCCTTCACCGGCTGGGTGCTGCGGCAGTTGGAGATCAGGGACAACGTCGTGCGCATGCCGAGCGTCGCGGCAGAGTAAGCAGCCATCGTACCGCAGGCCATTGCGGACCTCCGCCAGTACCTTAAAGTCGTGCTCCTCGGACAATCTTCATTCGGGGAGCACGTCATGGCCTTTGGATCGTCGTTCCGTCTCGCCTTCGCATTGCTGGCAGCACTGTTTGTGGCTGGCTCGTTGACGGCGCCGGCCGCACGCGCTGACGACGCCAGCACAATCACCGACGCTCAGGCGATCATTACCGCTCAAATCGATGCGTTCAAGCGCGACGATGGGGCCGCTGCTTACGGTTTTGCAGCGCCAGAAATCCAGAGCTTCTTTCCCAGTGCCGATGCTTTCATGGGCATGGTCAAGGGTGGCTATCAGCCAGTCTACCGGCCGCGCAGCTTCACGTTCCAACCGGGCAAGATAACCGGAACTGGCGCCGTGCAGCAGATGGTGGACATCATCGGTCCGGATGGTGATTACTGGGTCGCCGTATACGCGTTGAGAACCATGCCGGATGGCTCGCTGAAGATCAGCAGCTGCCAATTGGTCAAGCGCGAGGGCATCGGGGCCTGAGGACACTATGGCGGCAAGAGCAGTTCGCGACGCGACGCGCCGGGCGCCACTCAGCCTGAAGGTTGCGACGGCTGCAGGTCTACTGTTCCTGCACCTGCCGATCCTGCTGATATTCGTCTACGCTTTTACGACCGAAGAGAAGAGCTACCAGTTTCCGCCACCTGGTTTCACAACCAAGTGGTTCGGCGTCGTCTGGGGCCGCCAAGACATCTGGGACGCCATTAGCCTGTCGGTTCGTGTCGCCCTGGTCTCGACTCTCGTCGCGATGCTGCTCGGCACCATGGCAGCCGCTGCCATGGCACGTTCGAAGTTCTTTGGTCGCGAGTCTATTTCACTGCTGTTGCTGTTACCGATCGCACTGCCCGGCATCATCACCGGCATAGCGCTGCGATCAGCCTTCAACCTCGCCGATCTGCCGTTCTCGTTCTGGACGATCGTGCTTGGCCACGCCACGTTCTGCATCGTCGTCGTCTACAACAATGCGGTGGCGCGCTTTCGCCGGACTTCGGGGTCGCTGATCGAAGCATCAATGGACCTTGGCGCCGACGGCTTCCAGACGTTCCGCCATGTCATATTACCGAACATCGCCACTGCCCTGCTGGCTGGCGGCATGCTGGCCTTCGCCTTATCGTTCGACGAAGTAGTTGTCACCACTTTCACCGCCGGCCAACAAACAACCTTGCCGATCTGGATGCTGACGGAGCTGATCCGGCCGCGTCAGCGCCCCGTCACCAACGTCGTCGCCATCTACGTGATAATCGTCACGTTCATTCCAATCCTGGCCGCCTACTACCTTACCCGCGATACCGACACTGTAGCCGGCCAAGGCAAGTAGAATGCGACTGACCGCTGCCATGGCGACACGGTAAGTTCTCGCGCCATGACAGTTGTCAGTCCCGGCATAGCCCGCTACCCATGCTGCAACGCAATATGCAAGGGTTTGGCTCATGTCCTGGCGCGGTGGCTCGCGAACCTATCTGACGGCAACACTGGAGTTGCTCGGCGGGCTGACTGACGAAGTGGTCAAGCGGCGCGAGCCACGGCTGGCCGGGTTCACCCAGGATGGCGCGCCTGAACCACTGGCGCCGGATCTTCGCGTCAATGCGCTGCAAGCGACCGGCATCTGGTTGCAGATCCTGAGCATCGCCGAAGAAAACGCTGCGACGCGGGCCCGGCGCGAACTGGAGCGCGAGGGCGGACCAGACGCCGTGATCGGCACCTTCGCGCAGACGCTCAGCGATGCTGCGCGCGCTGGCGTCGAGGGTGACGTCATTGCCCAGGCCCTCGCCAAGGCCCGCATTGGTCCGACGATCACCGCCCATCCGACCGAAGCTAAAAGCGTCACCATCCTCGATATCCACCGGCGCATCGCGCGACGGTTGATTGAGTTGGAGAACCACCGCTGGACTCCAGCTGAACGCGTGCAGATCACAGAACTTCTCAAGAACGAGATTGATCTGCTGTGGCTGTCTGGCGAATTGCGCGTCGACAAGCCAAGCGTCGATCAAGAGGTCGCCTGGGGCCTGCATTTCTACCGCGAGGTGCTGTTCGAGCGCGTGCCGGCCGTGCTCGACCGGTTGGAAGCCGCGCTGCAACGGCATTATCCGGGCGCCGTCGTGCCCGTGCCTGCCATGCTGCGTTTTCATTCGTGGATCGGCGGCGATCGCGATGGCAATCCGTTCGTTACCGTCGAGGGGACCGCCAAGGCCCTGCGCGCCAACCGTGCGGCGGTGCTGGACCGCTACATCGACCGCGTCAAGGAGCTGGTGTCTGCCCTGAGCCTGAGTTCGCAAGTGGTTGCCGCGCCAATGCAGTTCCGGCACGCTGTCGATCGCATGCTGGCGCGCAGCGGCCACGCACGCGCCTTCGAGGACCGCTATCCCGGCGAACCAATCCGGCAGTATCTGGCCGCTATTTGTGAGCGGTTGAAGATGACCGCGTTCCGGCCGGGACGCACGGCAGAACCGTCGGAGCCATACCGGTTCGCCGAGGAACTGCACACTGATCTGGTCGTCGTTGAAACCGCGCTGGTGGAGATGCGGGCGGCCAACCTGGCGCGCAGCCATATCCGGCCGCTCCGCCAGGAGGTGGAAGCGTTCGGCTTCAGCACCGCCAGTCTTGACCTGCGCCAGAACTCGACTGTCATCAACCGCGCGCTCGCCGAACTCTTCGTCTTGCGCAGCGCTGTCGCGACGCTGCCCGAAGTGAGCAGTGCGGCATGGCGAGCGTTCCTAGATGCGGAGTTGAACAGCTCCGACGATCTGCCTCCCAACGACCAGTTCTCGGCTGAAGCCCAGGAAACACTTGGACTGTTCCGCCTGGTGCGCGAGACGCAAGACACCGCCGACAAGCGTGCGATCGGCGTGTTTGTTTTGAGCATGACGCGGTCGGCGGCGGACCTGCTCGGGGTTTACGTGCTGGCCCGGCATTGTGGCCTCGCTACTGGCAAAGGCGTCAAGCAGAGCATCCGGCTGCCGATCGTGCCGCTGTTTGAAACCATTGAAGACTTGAGCGCCGGCCCAGCGGTGATGCGTGATCTGTTCGAGCAGCCGATCGTACGCGCCAGCATCGTCGCCCATGGCGGCGCGCAGGAAATCATGTTGGGCTATTCGGACTCGAACAAAGACGGCGGCTTCCTCAAGGCCTCGGTCGCCTTGATCACGGCACAACGAACGTTGACCGAGGTCGGCCGCGAGGCGGGCGTTGCGATCAGCTATTTCCATGGCCGCGGTGGTTCAGTCAGTCGCGGTGGCGCGCCGATCGGCCGGGCGATCGCAGCGCAACCACCGGGCACCGTTGCCAGCCGCTTGCGCCTGACTGAGCAGGGCGAAGTGGTCTCGTCTAAGTTTGCCAATCGCGGCAGCGCGCTCTACCACTTGGAACTGCTGTCAGCGAGCGTGCTGGCCCACACCTTGGCACTGAAGCCGCCAGGCAGTGCCCGGGACGACATTGCCGAGGCCGCGACGATGCTTGACGATCTGGCGGATCGTTCACTCACAGCCTATCGCCAGTTGATCGATCAGCCCGGTCTGATCGACTATTTTCAAACCGCCAGTCCAGTGGAAGAGCTAACGCATCTGAAAATGGGTTCGCGACCAGCCCGGCGCTTCGCTGCACGGTCGCTCGATGACTTGCGCGCCATTCCATGGGTGTTTGCCTGGAGTCAGAACCGGCATCTCATCACGGGCTGGTACGGCTTCGGCTCGGCAATCGCCAGCTTCCGCCAAGAACATGGCAAGACCGCTGACAGCCGCCTCGCGGCCCTGCTCGCTGGCTCCAAGGTGTTCCGGCTGGCTGTCGACGAGGTTGAGCGGTCGATGCTGCTGTCAGACATGGCATTGGCGGCTCGCTATGCCGGGCTCGTAGCCAACGCGGGCACGCGCGGCCGCATTCTTGGCCTCGTTGCAACTGAGCACGCGCTAACGCTGTCTGAACTGCTGCGACTGAGCGGCGCGACGGAGTTGGCCGAGCGGTTTCCGTCGTTCCGCAGCCGGCATGCCCGCGTTGCTGAGTTGGTCGGCGGCATGAACCGTCTGCAGGTCGACTTGCTCGCTGAATTTCGCGCCGAGTCGGACTCGGAGCGCCGCGAGGCCACGCTGGCACCACTGCTGATGTCGATGAACTGTATTGCCACAGGTCTCGGTTGGACCGGCTGATGCCGATCCACTTGCATTAGGTCCGGGCCCCTAGCGTCGCAGTCGGCCTTACCAAGAACCTACTCACGCGTCCTCAAACTCATCCTCAGGGTCGCCATAGGATGGCACTGCAGCCAGGGCGGCGCCTGACGTGGTTGGACGCTGCGTGACGTGGCGTGGCAGCTGCTCGCGCTGCGCCCGCACAGACGGATCGCGGCCGACCTGCGCCAATAAATCTGCCAGGTCGACAAACTGATCAGCCTGCCGGCGCAAATCGTCCGAAACCATCGGCGGTTGAGTTTGCAACGTTGACACGACGCTGACGCGCTTGCCCTTCTGCTGCAGCGCCGCGACCAACGGCCGGAAGTCGCCATCGCCAGAAAACAACACGATGTGATCGAGACTCTCCGACAGTTTCATGGCGTCAACGGCCAGTTCAATGTCCATGTTGCCCTTGACCTTGCGCCGGCCAGTAGCGTCCGTAAACTCCTTGGTCGGCTTGGTCACCATAGTATAGCCGTTGTAATCCAGCCAGTCGATCAATGGCCGGATCGACGAATACTCGTCGTTCTCAGCAAGCGCTGTGTAATAAAGCGCTCGCACCAGCTGGCACTTGCCCCGGAACAGTGTCAGGAGACGCTTGTAGTCGATATCAAATCCGAGCGATTTGGAGGTCGCGTAAAGGTTTGCGCCGTCGATAAAAAGGGCGACACGTTCGCTCGTGTAGAAGTGCATGAAAACTCTCCTGAACATGCGACGGCAGCAACCAAAGCGCGCTAGTTCATGCTAAAATGAAATGAAACTCCATGAGCTTCATATATGCCAGACATACGGTAATGCTAGTGTTCTGGATCAAGGTAAAATCATCGTGCAACGCCGCGTGCTGATCGCCCTCGGGGCCAATGTTGAAGGGCTTTGGGGCGGTCCAGCAACCAGCATTATACGCGCATTCCGGACGATTAGCGAATTTGTCGCGGGCGTGGAATGCTCCCGGCTTTTCAGTACTTTCCCTGTTGGGCCGGTACCGCAGCCGGCCTTTGTCAACGCCGCCTTGGCTGGTTCAACGGATCTGCCAGCGGAGGCGCTGCTCGGGGCACTCAAGACCGTCGAAATGAGCGCTGGCCGGCAGCCTAGCGAACGCTGGGGACCACGCCCGCTCGATCTCGACATCATCGATCTGGATGGCATTCAAATTGGATGGCAGGGCACGCACGCGGCACCTGGCGCGCCGCAGCTGTCATTGCCGCATCCCGAGACGCATAAGCGCGCCTTCGTCCTGGTGCCGTTGCGTGATGTGGCACCGGGTTGGGTTCACCCCGTGCTCGGGCTTGACATTGAAACCATGCTGCGGCGCGCTGGCGGCATAGGCGACGTGCGGCCGCTTGACGACAATTAAATGTGATAACCGGCCGAGCAGCGCTCAGGTTCCGCGTCACCGATGGCCAAGCTGGCCCTGACGAGCCAGGCTTTGGCGAATCTGGCCGTTGAACCAAATCAAACTGGGGATCGCCAGAGTGAGCCAGACGGCGACGGCGGTGCCCATGGTCCATGGCGGCCAGACCCCGCTAATTGCCAGCATGGCAATTGTCGCCAACACGATCATGCCAAGCGCCGTTCCGCCCACAAGCCGCACATAAAGCTGGCGGCGCGCGGTGTCGCGGGTGCTGTTGAAAGCTGCCCAACTGGCAAGCAGGAGCGCCAGCACGCCAAAGCCGATGCAAATCGCGCCGCCCGCCGAGATCACACCGCCATTGACCGTTTGGGCGATCATTGCGGTATCCTGGCTCATCGAGGCGAACAGGGCGCCATCAAACATTCGCTCAAGCATCGCAGCCTCCGTCGAAGGAAGGTCGTGGACGCCTTACGAATCAGCCCTCTCTTGAGTTGAGAGGCTCGTCTTTCAGAGTAAATTTTCGGTTAACGGCAGCGGGGATTGGCGTTTGGTTCGCCGCGCGCTTGTGAAGGGGGAATAGGTTTGCCGAGCCGGGCCGTGTCACGACAATATCAGACTCCGTCAGGCCTGGATCGAAATCCGCTATCGACACCGCAGGGTGCTTACGGCCTGGCTCAGAGTCCAGGCGGCGGGCATCGTTGTAGCCGTCGGCGAACAGCGCGCGCAGGCGATTGGCTCCGGCTGGCCCGTGCACCGCGCCGAGATATTCGAACAGTATGGGCACCGACCGGGCCCGCAACTCCGGCATGCCCGCCAGAACTTCGAGCTCATGACCCTCGACATCGATCTTGACGAAACTGACTGGCGCTCTGAGCTTCAGTATCGCAATCAGCAGCACATCAAGCTGGTCGCAGCGCACCCGTACAGTCCGGCGATCCGGCGTCGGCACTGACTTGGCATGGATGGTATGAGCGCCGAGGTTACGCTGGTCGCGTTGCAATTCGACGTCGCCGGCGACCGAGCCAGCTGCAGCCCGGATCAGCGTGACGCGCGCTGAAAGTCCGTTGATAGCAATGTTCTGCTCGAGAATGCTAAAATTGTGCGGATCAGGTTCGATAGCGACCGCGTGCGTAAACCGGCCGGACAAAAGTGCATATATGGTCATCGCGCCAATATTTGCGCCGACGTCGACGAAGGTACCGCCCGGAGCCAAGCAAGCTGCGCTATCCAGCTGCGTGAGCACGCGATCGAAGTTGGGTCGATGCCAGGTTCTGCCATGCAGAATCCGCAGACCAATTTTGTCATCACGCGGATCGACCAGCAATTTGTGATCGGCGAACGGGACCAATGCGAGGGTGCCCGGTGCAAGGAATTGGCCGAACAGCGAGCGCAAGCCGACGTGCCGGATGCGGGTGTCCAACCAGGCCAACCGGAACACCTGTTCCCAGCCGTTGGCGCTGAGCCTGCGACGCCAACGCCGCAGCCCGTCGAACTTGCCTGCGCGAGCTCCCATCATCGCCTCCTGAGACCGCAGGCGATGCCATCGCCGGTCGCTTAGGCATGTGGCGCTCGCGGCCAGCGTATCAAGTCAGCCACGTAAAGTTGACGGCAATTGATCGTGAATCGAGCCTGCAAATGCAAAGGGCGCGATCACTGCCCCGCAGCCGATCGCGCCAATAAACCTGTTACTTTGCAGAAGTTTAGAATGGGCGCTGGTTGGCGATATCGCTCGATGGCGAGCCCCAGATGGTCACTGAAGGAATATCACCGCGGCTCAGGCCGATATCGGCCAGCTCACGATCGCTGAGTGCGCTCAACTGGTCGGCAACGCGACGCCGCTCGGCACGCTCGCCCCAATTCGCGGTGAGGTTCATCAGGCCTTCGGTGAGGCCGCCCAAAGCCGCTACCATCACGCCAGCGCGGTTGGTGATCAGGCTATTGTTCTTATGCATGTTCATGGTCATGACTCCGGTGGTGGCCGGACACGCCTTCGTGTCCGCCGGGACTCTCAGTCCTGTTGCGATGAAGCTAAGATGCCTATGTTGCGGCGCAATATCAAGCCGTGCGCTGGCATGCGAGCTATGCGTTTAAAGCTGAGATCCGGTCACAATGCCTTCATGTTTGGCCCAATCGCCACCCAGCTGCTTCGCCAATGGCCGTCAGAATGGCAACCAGGATTGCGTTGGCGCGAAACGGAGATAGCCGGCATTGGCGCCGAGCCGCAGACCAAGTCCGGTGTGGATCGGCGTCATGACGATCTCACCATCGGTCATCACCGTCATGCCAGCGCCGCCCACCACATAACCCGTGCCATCAACTCCAGACACTCCTGAGAAGGCATCATCATCCCGCATCATGTAGTAGAAAAAGAAAAGCGTAAGCGACACGGAACCG
>JANNSA010000416.1:0-4026 GCA_031402115.1 Hyphomicrobiaceae bacterium
AATTGGCGTCGGCGCGCGCATGGGCCAGTCGCCGCTGCCATGCCGACAGCCAGATTCCAGACCCGAGCACGGGACAGAACAAGATAGGCCTTAGCATGGTTAGCCCCTTCGCCATCCCGGCGGGCGCTCATGAGGCCCATCCGCCCATTGGTCGATCCGCGTGCCATGCCAATACCTTACCGCAGAGCCCTGCGACAGGGCTTTGCGCTGCGGATCGCTCAAATCTTGTGTCAGCCGACCGCACACGTCGTGATCGGCCGCACCGTGCCGCCCTCAGCGCCTCCTGTCAAACCGCCAATGCGACACCGAGCCAGCCGGCCATCGCGGCGCCTCACGCCTGCAGTTTGTTCTCGAACATGATGGAATACTTCTTGGTGACTTCGGTCATGGCGTAGTGGCACTCAGTGCCGCGTAGCACCATGAAGCCCTCGCCCTCGCCGAAATATTGCGACTTGCCGTCCTTGTGCGTGATGGTGATGCCACCTTTGAGGATCAGGCAGAACTCATCACACGGGTAGGACGGGATGTATTCGGTGCATGGCGTGCATTCCCAGATGCCGACCATGAATTGCTTGGTTGGGTCGATGTAGTCGAATGTGCCGGTTTCCTTGGCGACGCCAGCTACGATGTTAGCTTGGTCCATTACCGCGATTGGCTTGAGGCCATGGCCGGGCGGGCCATCAGGGAACACTTTGAAGACCTTGCCGGTCTGGACGACTGTCTGTTCCATCGTTTTTCTCCGTTGGCGTTCAGGGGCTCAGCATTGAGTGTTCAAGTGGAAAATCGTGGCATGGATGGCAGCCGCGAAAAAGCGCTGGCGGTCGCGCGATACTTCGGAAAATCGGGCGTATCACAAGCTGCTGATTGCGCCGTCACGCCCGCAAGTCAAACTACACCTTGATGCAGCTTGTGGTGGATACGGCCTTTCAGCTCGAGAAACTCTGGCGACGCGAACAGCTCGTAGGCTCGGGGTCTTGGCAGCGGCACGGTGATCTGGTCGATGAAGCGGCCGGGCCGCGGCGACATGACGTAAATGATGTCGCCGAGGAACAGCGCTTCTTCGATGTCGTGCGTGACGAACAGCACGGTCTTGCTGTGCTGCTCCCAGACCTTCAGCAGCAATTGCTGCATCACCGTGCGCGTCTGGCTGTCGAGGGCGCCGAACGGCTCATCCATCAGCAGCACTTGCGGATCGTTGGCCATCGAGCGAGCGATCGCCACGCGCTGCTTCATGCCACCCGATAATTGACTGGGATAGCTGTTCTCGAAGCCCGTCAGACCGACGGCGTCGATATACGCACTGGCGGTGTGCGCCCGCTCAGCGCGGGGCACTTTGCGCAACTTCAGGCCGAACTCGACATTGCGCTGCACGGTCAGCCATGGGAACAGCGAGTAGTTCTGGAACACCATGCCGCGCTCGCGGCTGGGCCGGGCAACCGGCTTGCCATCTACCAGGCATTGGCCACGGGTGGCGCGCCTGAGCCCAGCGATAATATCGAGCAGGCTCGACTTGCCACAACCCGACGGCCCGACAATCACCGCGAACTGCTTATCCGGCACAAACAGGCTGACATCGTCGAGCGCGACGACGCCGCGCCCCGGCGCGCCAAATTCCAACCTGACCGTGTCGACGGCGACGGTGCCCATAGTGTTCGCTTTCAGCGGGATTCGGCCCAAGGCAACGCGACGCGCTTGAGGATGCGGAAAAATAGATCCGTCAGAATGCCGAGGACGCCGATCACCAGGATGGCGACGAAGATCAGGTCGGCATGAAGGCCGCGCATCGCCTGCATGCTCATGTAACCGAGTCCAGCCGTCGAGCCGACCAGTTCGGCCACCACCAGATAGGTCCAGGCCCAGCCGATGGTGACGCGCAGCATGTCCATCAGACCCGGCAGCATCGCCGGGATCAGCACACGCGTTAGAATCTGGCGGCGGCTGGCGCCAAGCGTATAGGCCGCATTCAGCAACTCGTTCGGCACGCGATGTGCAATGTCGATGACCATCACGACTTGCTGGAAAAACGTACCGATGACGATGACCGTGATCTTCTGCTCGATGCCGATGCCGACCCACAGGATCAGCAGCGGGATCATCGCAGTGACGGGCAAGTAACGGACGAAGTTGATGACCGGCTCGAACGCCGCTCGCACCACCTTGAAGGTGCCCATCATCAGCCCGAGCGGGATCGCCACCAGCGAAGACAACAAAAAGCCGATGTTGATGACGACCAGACTGGCCCAGATATGCTTCTGCAAGGTGCCGTCGGTGACCGATTCCCACAGCGCCAACGCCACCGCCGATGGACTGGGAAAAAAGGTCGCATCGGCAAGTCCACCATAAGAGAGCACGACCCAAAGCAGCCCAACAGCGGCAACACCGATACACCCGGCAATCAGGCCACCACCGCGCGGAATGTCACCGCGCGGTGTCAGCCAGCGATCGCTGAGGCCATCCAGCCAACCCGTCATGGACTCAGCCGCCATACATGGTCTGGTCGATCAGTTCGGCTGGCGTCACTTCCACTTGCACGCGCTGGAGGCCCTTCCAGATGGCGATGGCGTCAGCCACGGTCTGCGCTAGTGTGCCGGTGCTGCCCGGTGCGCCAAACAGAGTGGCGTTGGCGGGCTTATCGAGATATTTAATGCCAGTCGCGGCGGCCTTGAAGTCTTCCGGCTTCTCGATCCAGCCGCCGACGCCCTTGGCCATCAACACGTAAGAGTCGTCCGGATTCGCCGCGAGGTAGTCCAGCGCCTTGTACCAGGCGCGCGCGAACGCCTTCAGGTCGTCCGCTTTGGCGGCGGCGGTTTCGCCAGTGACGGCGAGCACGTCTACGATCACGCCCGGCGTCTCGGCGCTGGATGCCAGCAACTTGCCGTGGGCGGAATTGGCGCCGAGGCTCAAGGCCGGCTCCCAGGTGACGGCTGCGTCGACTTGCTTGGCGACAAAGGCAGTGCCGGCATCGGCCGCCGTCATGCTGACGGCTTCAATGTCGGCTTGCGTCAGGCCGTTTTTCATCAGCAAGACATTGAGAAAATACTGGGAAATGGAACCCTGCTCGAAGGCAACCTTCTTGCCCTTGAGATCAGCGATCGAACCGATCTCCTTGTTGGCAACGATGCCATCGCCGCCATTGCTGTAGTCGACTGCCATGAAGTAGCGCACTGTCTTGCCGGGCTTCAGATAAATCGGAAACTCATCAGACGTCGAAGCGGCGACGTCGATCTGGCCGGCGAACAAGGCGCCCATCTTCAGCGCCGTGTCCTCCATGATCGTGAACTCGACGTCGACGCCCTCTTCTTTGAAGTAACCCTTCGACTGCGCAATGTAGAACGGCCCATAGCCGACCCAGGTGGAGTGGCCAACTTTCAATGATCCGGCCTCGGCGGGCAATGACGTCGTGCACAGCGCTACAATGGCCAGTGCGCTCAGTAATCGTGTGAACATCGGCGGTCCTCCAGCGTTAAAAGCCAAGCTTTCAGGTGACGACTAACTCCGCGCGTGAAAGATGCGGCCGATAGCGTTGAGCAGCAGCTGTGCCGCCAGGATTGCCGTGCTGCCCGTATGGTCATAGTCCGGCGCCACTTCTACCAAGTCGAGCCCGGCGATGCGGCCACGCTTGGCGAGGCCAGCGATCAGTTCCAGGCCCTCATAATAGAGAAAGCCGCCATGGCTCGGCGTGCCAGTGCCCGCCGCGATGGATGGATCAAAGCCGTCGATGTCGATCGTCAGGTAGTAACGTTGGCCGGCGGGGATGCGCTCCAGCACCGCTGCAACGCCAAGCTTGCGCACCTGACGCACCGACAAAATGTCGGAGCCGAATTGTCGCGCTTGCTCATATCCTTCGCGCGCTGTTGACGAGACGTTGCGGATGCCGAGTTGCGTCAGCCCCGTGACATGTTTGTGCTCGGCAGCACGCCGCATCGGGCTGCCATGGCCGGTGCGAACGCCGTGCCGCTCATCGACAAAATCCAGATGCGCATCGAGCTGCACAACATGGATCGGCGGCTGATCATCAAACGCGTT
>JANNSA010000417.1:0-4892 GCA_031402115.1 Hyphomicrobiaceae bacterium
GATCCTTGCGTGGCGGTATCGCCTCACCAACCAGGACTGGAATTACACGTTTGCCGTTGCGGAGTGCCGCTTCGATTTCAATCAGAACGAAATCTTCGCCTGCTCCGGACTTTTTAGCAATATGTTCGTTCCATCGTGGGCCGATGATCGCTAGAAGCACATCGCATTCTGCCACTTGCCGATCTAGAACTAAGACGAAATCATCGCCTGGACGTATGTGGCCCTCGACGTCCATAAAAAGCTGTTCTTTTGTAAATTCGACTTCCAACTGATCGAAGACTCGCCCCGTCGTGCCGGGATCATCTCCGCGTCGATAGTTGATAAAAATCCTGCCCGCAATTTTGTGCTCGCTGCGGCTCTTATTTGTCGCGTCAAAGTCAGCAGACATAATTAATTCCTTGCTGCCCCACGTCGGCTATCCTATCAAGGACCCGACGTTCTGCAAGCATCTGTCACTGGCGGATACAATGGCCGTTGCTGGCCCCTAGCGGACTTCAAACTGACCCACTACCCCTTGCCGGTCAGAGCCAGCGCGAAGGCGTAGGCGATCGCCACTTCGTTGAGGTGCTCGAAGCGGCCGGACGCGCCGCCGTGGCCGGCGCCCATGTTGATGCGCAGCAGCAGCGGGTTGCTGTCGGTCTTCAGCGCGCGTAGGCGGGCAACCCACTTGGCGGGCTCCCAATAGGTGACGCGCGGATCGGTCAGGCCGCCCATGGCCAGGATCGCCGGATAGGCCTTGGCCGCAACCTGATCATAGGGGCTGTAGCTGCGGATACGGTCGAACGCCGCCTTGTCGGTGATCGGGTTGCCCCATTCGTTCCATTCCGGCGGCGTCAACGGCAGCGTCTTGTCGAGGATGGTGTTCAGCACATCGACAAACGGCACCTCGGCGATGATCGCCTTGAACAGGTCCGGCGCCAGATTCGCCACGGCGCCCATCAGCATGCCGCCAGCCGAGCCGCCATGCGCCACGATCAGTCCGCGCGCCGTGAACTGCTCGCGCACCAGGAATTCGCCCGCCGCAATGAAATCCTTGAAGGTGTTGGTTTTGGCCTCCAGCCGGCCAGTTTTGTACCAAGCATAGCCTTTCTCTTTACCGCCCCGAATGTGGGCGATGGCATAAACGAAGCCGCGATTGACCAGCGACAAGCGATTGGTCGAGAACGACGCCGGCATTGACAAGCCGTAGGCGCCATAACCGTACAGCAGCAGCGGGGCCGAGCCGTCCAGGGGCGTGTCCTTGGCGTAAAGCAGTGACACCGGCACCAGCGCGCCATCGTAGGACGGCGCCATCAACCGGCGCGTCACATAATTGGCCGCGTCGTGGCCGCTCGGCACTTCCTGGGTCTTGCGCAGCGTGCGTTCGCGGCTCTCCATGTCGTAGTCGAACACCTGCGATGGCGTCGTCATCGATGAGTAGGTGAAGCGCAGCCGTGTCGTGTCGAACTCATAGCCGTCCAGCATACCCAGACTGTAGGCTTCCTCTGGGAAGGCAATGGCGTGCTCAGCGCCGTCCGACAGCCGCCGGATGACGATGCGCGGCAAGCCATCCTCGCGCTCCAGCCGCGCCATGTGATCGCGGTAGACGGTGTGCGCCAGGATGCTGCGGCCTGGCCGGTGCGGTTCGATCTCGTGCCACTGGTCGCGGGCTTCGCTGGCGATTGGCGCCGCAACAATCCGGTTGTCCTCGGCGTCACCGGAATTGGTCAGAATGATCAGCTTGTCGCCGTGGTGCTCGACGGAATACTCATGCTGCGCCTCGCGCGCCGCGACGAGGATCGGGGCGGCGTCCGGGTTCTCCGTATCGATCAGCCGGATTTCCGTGGTTTGATGATCGCCGGAATAGATCACGATGAAGCGCCGGCTCTGCGTCTGGCCGACGCGCGCGAAGTAGCCCTGGTCCGCCTCCGCGTAGACCAGTTCGTCAGCGCTTGCCGGCTCGCCCAATCGATGCCGGAAGAGCTTCAAGCTGCGGTGATTGTCGTCAACCTGATTGTAGTAAAAGCTGCGGCTGTCGGGCGACCAAACGATGTTGCCGCCAGAGTTCGGAATGGCGTCATCGAGATCGGCTCCGGTCGTCAGGTCGCGCACGCGGATCGTGTAGTACTCTGAGCCCTTATCATCGACGGCATAGGCCATCAGCTGATGATCCGGGCTGTGATCGGCGGCGCCGAGATCGAAAAAGTCGAGTCCTGCGCCCATCACGTTGCCATCCAGCAGCACCTGCTCGGCGCCGCCATCGCGCGGCGTCCGGCAGACCAGCGCGTACTCGCCGCCGGTCACGTGCCGCGACACGTATGACCACGGCCCGTCGGGCGATGGCACGGCGCTATCGTCCTCCTTGATGCGGCCGCGCATCTCGTCATAGAGCGCCTTCTGCAAGGCTTCGGTCGGTGCGAGCGCCTGCTTGGTGTAGGCATTCTCGGCTTCAACATAGGCACGGATATCGGCTGGCAACGTCGCCGGTTCGCGCATCACTTCCTGCCAGTTCGGCGCCCGCAGCCAATCGTAATCGTCGGTCAGCGTCACGCCATGCTGCTGCGTCATGTGCGGGCGCTGGTCGGCCGTGGGCGGCAGTCCCGTGAGATCGAGCATGTGTAGGCTCCATTTGGACAAGACTGGGGACACAATGAAGACTGGGGAAGACTGGGGAAAACTGGAGAAGACTAGAGGACACAAGACTTAACGCGGCTTCGCGACCGGCTGCCAATGCCAACGCCGATGTGGCCAAGTTAAGTTTTGTGTCCCAATTCTAGCAGTGCTGGCTCGCGTTCCGGACCCGGTTCGGGGCTTGGTGAGACAATAGCAGCAGGCCGCAGCATCGAAACCTGTGATACGCCAGCCATCCGCAAAGGCTTCCAAAAATGTCGCGCGCGCCGCGATCCTGATGGCTTGTGCCTTGGCGGGCTCCGACAGGATCAGTTCGGCGAAGTCGCGCGGGATCGCGATCCGCTTGTCGGCACCGGCGCTGTGCGAGGTATGTGAACCGCCGCGACTGCGCACCACCACTTCGGGCGCGTCAAGCTGCCACTCGGCCAGCACCCGATCCGATGCTACGCCCGCATTGATGCCAACCATGGCGCCGTAATAGTCGACGCAATAGCGGTCGACGATGGCGCCGAGGTGGCCGACGTTAAGCCGCGCGTTGGCGATGCGCAGCGGATCATAGGTCCAGCGCACACGGGTAATGCCGCGCGCCAGGCACCAATCGCGCTGGAACCATTTCAGCTTGCGCCCAAGCCCGAGCCCGCGTGCGCTTTCCAACACCCCCAGCCGGTGCGAGTGTTGCGCGTCGGCCTCGCGCGTCGGGAAGCCGAACAGCATCGCCGACAACACGCCATCGACAAAGCCGCCAGCGATCAGCGCCCCCTCATGCTGCATGGCAATCAGCGTATCGCGGGCATCGACCTTTTCGCCCTTGCCCCAGACGGCCAGTTGAATGGCCTCGGTGCTCTCAAGATCGGTCAGCCCCAGCATCTCGCGCACTTCCATGCGCGGCCCCGTCACAGTTTGCCTCCGGCGCTAAACTCCTCGCGTGAGCGGGTGACCGTGTCGAGGAATGGCCGGTCGAGTGTCACGCCCGTTCCCGGACCAGCCGGCACTGGCATGATGCCCGCCGTCGCCTCCAGCTTCTGCTCAATGATGTCGCGCGGGAAATAGCGGCTGGCGCTGGACGTATCGCCCGGTTTGGTGAAGTTCGGCAATGTCGCCAAATGGATGTTGTGAGCGCGACCGACGCCGCTTTCCAGCATCCCCCCGCACCACACCGGCACGGCAAAGGCTCTGGCCAGATCGTGAATGCGCACGGCTTCCGCGTGCCCACCGACGCGGCCAACCTTGATGTTGATGACACGGCCAGCGCCGGTCGTCAGCGCCTTGCGCGTGTCAGCTACCGAGCGGATCGACTCGTCGAGGCACAGCGGCGTCGTGATCGCCTGCTGCAGCGTGACGTGATCGTGCAGGTCGTCATGCGCCAGCGGTTGCTCGATGTAGTCGAGGTGGAAGGCGTCAAGCCGCTGGAACACGGCGCGGTCGGCAAGGCTGTAGGCGCTGTTGGCGTCGACAGTCAGCGCCACATCCGGGAATTTCTCGCGCACGGCGGCGACAATGCCGATGTCATGCCCCGGCTTGATCTTCAGCTTGACGCGCTTGTAGCCCTGTTGGACGTGCAGCGCCGTCTGTTCCAACGTCGCCGCCTTGTCCATGATGCCAAGACTGACGCCAACGGCAACACCAGTGCCGGAACCGCCAAGCAATGTCTTCAGCGGCAGATTGAGCGCGCGCGCCCACAGGTCCCAGAACGCCATTTCCAACAGCGCCTTGGTCATGCGGTTGCCGCGCCATGGCTCCAGGATCGGCGCCAGCGCCTGTGGGTTGTCAAAACTCTTGCCAAGGACCGCGGGCAGCAGCACATCCGTCATCAGCGCCTGCGATCCTGGCAGCGCTTCTTCCAGGTAATCCGGCAACGGATCGACGACGCCCTCCGCTACTCCCTCGAGGCCGCCACTTTTGAGAATCAAGAGTGGAAATACCTTCTCGATCATGGTTCCCGCTGAAGTCGTGAACGGCTTCAACAGCGGCAGCCGCACGACCCGCAATTCAGCGCCATCGATGCGCAAGGCTGCGCGGGTCCCTGAGGTTGTGGCGATCGTCATAGCGCACTCCCGCAGCTTGTTCAGTGGCATGATCGCAATCCGGCCCCAGCAATACCAGTCACAAAGCAAGCGGTTTTCCGCAAGACATCGCGATGGACCAGCGCCGGCGGATGCGCTATAGGCTGACGGCGCGTTGATGATTTGACCGCCCGCGCTCGGTATTCCGTGGTAGCTCAGCGGTAGAGCAGCCGGCTGTTAACCGGCTGGTCGTAGGTTCGAATCCTACCCACGGAGCCA
>JANNSA010000418.1:0-1914 GCA_031402115.1 Hyphomicrobiaceae bacterium
GTCGGCAGCCTCAGGCTTTGCGGCGCTGGTTCTGGCGGTATTGGTCGATGACAACGGCGAGCACGATAATGCCGCCTTTGACGATCTCCTGGTAATAAGCGTTGATCTTGAGGAAGGTGAACCCGGACATCATGACGCCGAGGATGATGGTGCCGATCACCGTGCCACTGATCCGTCCGACACCGCCTGACAAGGACGTGCCGCCGATCACGGCTGCGGCGATGGCATCGAGTTCGTAGCCGACGCCCATACTGGCTTGGCCAGAGCCCGCGCGCGCCGCAGTGATGACGCCAGCCAGGCCCGACAACAGGCCGGCGGCGACATAGACCTTGATCAGGTGATTGCCAATGTTGATGCCGGAGACGCGCGCCGCTTGCGGGTTGGCGCCGATCGCATAGGTGAACTTGCCATAGCGCGTGTAGCCCAGCGCGATGTGGAAGATCACGGCTACCGCCAGGAAGACAATGACGGGGATTGGCACAGGGAAGCCGAGCAGATCAAAGCTCGAGCCGAACCATTTGAAATTGTCATGCAGAATGGCGACCGGTTGACCTTGCGTATAGAGCTTGGCAAGACCGCGTGCCGACACCATCATGCCAAGGGTAGCGATGAATGGCGGGATCTTGGTGTAAGCCACCAGGAGGCCATTGACCCATCCAGCGGCAGCGCCTGCTGCCAACCCCGCGATGATCGGCCAGAACGGCGAGATGTCGAGCAGACCCGGGTAAACCGGGCGCGGCGCCCCAGCAGTTTGCGCCAGGCTCGCCGCGACCATGGCGACCACGCCGACGACTGAACCCGACGACAGATCGACACCGCCCGTTATGATCACCTGCGTGACGCCGACCGCAATAATACCCGTCACAGCCACTTGCAGAATAATGATCGACAAGCGTTGACTGTTGCCCAGGAAACTCTGGCCAATGATGAACCAGCCAAGCACCTCGAAAATCAACGCAATGCCAACCAGAACAAGTAGAATCGACACGTCCGGCGGTAGGCGCCGCACCGATTTGATGGTGGTTTCCTTGCTCGCCTGTTCGGGAGTGACGGTTTCGCTGGCGGGTGCAGTCACGGGTCCTGGTCCTCGTTACAATGACCGTACACTGAAATCAGTGCGAAGCCAGTTCCATGATCTTGACCTGATCAGCTTCACTGCGATCAAGAAATCCTGTTACCCTTCCCTCATGCACGACCATGATACGGTCGCTCATGCCGAGCACTTCGGGCATCTCAGATGATATCATGATCACGGCCACGCCATCGGCGACAAGCTGGCTGATCAGCCGGTGAATTTCGGCCTTGGCGCCGACGTCGATACCGCGCGTCGGCTCATCAAGAATTAGAATGCGCGGCTTGGTCAGCAGCCAGCGGCCGATCAGCACCTTTTGCTGATTGCCGCCCGACAGATTGATGATCGGCTCTTGCATATTCGGCGTCTTGACCCGGAGCGCAGTGCTGATCGCGATCGAGTCCGCCGACAACGCCGCCTGTTGGATGAAACCGTGCTTCACGTATTTGTTCTGCAGCACCGAGATCTGGGTGTTTTCCTGGATGTCGAGCAGCAGGAAGCAGCCGGTTTCCTTGCGATCCTCGGTCAGGAAGGCCATGCCGTGCCGCATGGCAATGGCCGGTGAGGTCATGTGCACCGGTTTGCCATTGATGGCGATCGTGCCGGCGGTGGCAGGCGTGACACCAAACAACGTCTCCGCAATGTTGGAGCGGCCCGAGCCGACCAGACCGGCTATGCCAAGAATTTCGCCAGCGCGTACCTCGAACGAGACGTCGCTGAACACGCCGTCCAAAGTCAGTCCATTGACCGACAGCACAACGTCGCCGATCGGAACCGTGGTCTTGGGGAACATCTGCGTGATTTCGCGGCCGACCATCATCTGGATAATGTCGTCGCGGGTC
>JANNSA010000419.1:0-12800 GCA_031402115.1 Hyphomicrobiaceae bacterium
CGGCTTCTCGATCGAGAAGCGGCAGATCGCGTACATATGATCGTGCAAATTCTTGCCGACGCCCGGCAGATCGTGCACCGCGGCGATGCCGGCGGCTTTCAGCTCGTCCGCCGGGCCGATGCCGGAGAGCAGCAACAACTGCGGGCTGTTGATGGCGCCGCCCGAGAGCACGATCTCGGCGCTGGCGTTCGCCGTCTCGAGCTTGCCGTGGCGCAGGTACTCGACGCCGATGACGCGGCCCTTCTCGACAATAAGTCGCGTCGCCTGCGCGTGCGTCACCACCTCAAGATTCTGGCGCCAGCGGTTTGGATGCAGGAACGCGACCGCCGTGCTGCATCGACCGGTCTTGCCGATGGTGGCCTGGAACCAGCCGTAGCCTTCCTGCGCCGCACCGTTGACGTCGTCGTTGCGTGTCATACCCGCTGCGGCGCAGGCCTCGAAATAGAGCGAGGTCAGCGGCGAGCGGGTCTTCTGGTCGGACACCATGAGCGGGCCGGAGGTGCCGTGATAGTCGTCGCGGATGCGCTCGTTCGTCTCCGACTTCTTGAAGTAGGGCAGCACCTCCTCATAGCTCCAGCCTTGGTTGCCGAGCTGGCGCCAATGGTCGTAGTCGCCGCGGTTTCCCCGCATGTAGACCATGTAGTTCATGCAGCTCGTGCCGCCGAGACACTTGCCGCGGTTGAGCGCGATCTTGCGGCCGTAAAGGCCTGCTTGCGGTGTGGTGCGATAGCCCCAGTCGTAGGGGCTATCCATGATTGTATCCATCATCGCCGGGATGCGGATGTTGACCCAATCATCCTCGCCGCCGGCTTCGAGGAGCAGGACCTTCGCGCCCATCTCAGCAAGCCGTGAGGCGACAACACAGCCGGCCGAGCCGGCGCCGATGACGATGTGGTCGTGCATGGGGTGATTTCCTCCGACATCCACCGGATAAACCGTCTCGGCCGGACGATGATGCCTGCACTTGCCAGCCAGGGCAACACCTGAGCGCGGTTTCGGAAACGCGGGATGCCGATAACGGCAAGCGGCCTCCCGGGGCCCATCTCAGACAACGCTTCCGGGCTCATCAGGACAACGACATTCTCGACGGCGTTTGAGCAAGAAAGCCCACCAACTCTGACCATCCGAGTTTGGCCACGGTCGAACTTGGGCCGAAAGGCGAGTAGCCACCCTTGTCGCCAATCCTTCGCGATCGGAGGTCGGCGGGTTACGCTGATGATATCGTGATCGACGTCGGCTTTCCCGGCCAGATCGTTCGGAGTTGGACGGTCTTCGACGGGGCGGGCGGCCATCGGCGATCATCGAGCGTCACCCGGACCCGACGCGACCGAGGTCTCGGCTCGTGTTGCGCGCCCTGCAGGACTGCTACTACACAGGGTAAGCGAACCTGTGGACGAAAAGTCAGCAACGTGAGGGCCCGATGTCGATTGACCCCAAGAAGGCCAAGCAGATGGCCGACGCCTATACGGCGGCCTGGAACTCGGGATTGCCGCAGGCTGTCGCTGAGTTCTACGCAAAGGACGGAGGGATCGTCATCAATCGCGGCGAGCCTTGGCAAGGGCGAGACCGCGTCGCTCAAATGGCGTCTGGCTTTTTCAGCGACGTCCCTGATCTCAAGCTTGTTTGCGACGGCTTGCGCTGCGCCGGCGATCACGTGGTGTTTCTTTGGACGTTCACGGGCACCCATTCCGGGACCGGAAGGCCACTCCGCGTTTCCGGATGGGAGGAATGGGACCTGGATGCGGACTACAAGGTAAGGGCGTCGCGCGGCTGGTATGACGCGGACGACTATACACGGCAGACCAGCGGCTAAACGCGAGCCTGTCGAAAGTGCTGGATGCCGTCAGACGGGGCGCGGCAATCGAGTAAGTCGTCTGCATGCGTATCATGTATGCACCTGCTGACAGCCGTTGCCGGCCCGGATCATGATTGTCCGCCCACGCCGCCAGACCATCGACATCGAGAGCAGCGCGGACCAAGTGCACGAAAACGTGATCGTCGTCGGCTTTCCCGGCCAGATCGTCCGGCGCTGGAAGGTCATCGACAGGTTGGCCGGCAACCGGCGACAATCGATCCGGAGCCGGAGTCGCCGAATTGTCTGCGGCTATGGTTGGTCAGTAATCGACAACGGACTCTGAGAGCATGACGCGGGAAAGCACCAGGCGGCGCCTCCCCATCCAATTGTTCAAGCGCGACTGTACAAGACTTTGGCGATCTGCACGGTGTTGAGGGACGCGCCGTGGCCAGCCTCCTTACGTGCGGGCCGTGCTGTTGTGCCCGTAGAGCCGGTGCAGAACCACGAAGCACAGAGTCGCAAGTGCCCCCGCCGCCGCGCACAAGGAAACCGCCGTCGTCGTGCCGAACCGCTGCATGACGAACGCGAGCAAAAACGGCATGGTCGCCGAAACGAGCAGTCGATAGACGGCCATGCGTCCGAGCAGCGCGGCGTAGTCGGCACTGCCGAACAGCTGCAGTGCGACCGTCCCCCGATTGACGTAGGCAACACCGTTGCCGGCGCCGTAGAGCACCGCGAACATGATCGCGACGATCACGCCGGGCGGTCCGAGTGCCAGAATGAGCAGCGCGAGCGGCAGCAAAGCCGTGGCGAAAACGGCGACGACGGTCGGCGGAACGCGCGACGAGGCGAGAAACTCGAGCATACGCGCGCCCGTCTGTGCGGGGCCGAAGATGGCGCCGGCTAGCACTGCCGTTGCGCCGAAGCCAAGACCCGTTAACACCGGCATGAGAATGACCGGTAGCGCCATCGCGACGGCGGTGAGCGACAGCCCAACGGTGAGCCACACGAACGGGCCGCGCCGGACCGTTCCAATGGCCACGGGCACCGCATCTTCCGCACGCGGGGTGGCTAGCGGCTGAACACGTCGTGCCGTCCCGACGACGGCCCAGGTCACCGCCGCCATGACGACGAGCAGGCCTGCATAAATGCGGAACACGTCGCGCCAGCTGAGGACTTCGAGCAGATAGAGTGTGACCGGCCAGAATATGGTCGACGCGATCCCACCCCAGAGGGTGATCTGGCTGATACCGGACCGCGCCGCGGTGCCCGCGCGTTCAACCACGGCGGCGAAGGCGATGTCATATTCGGTGATCTGCGAGAACAGCATCACCACGATCAGACCCGCACCGAAGGTCCATGCGTCAGTGGTTAAAGTCAAGGCGAGGACGGCAGCGCTCCGACCGAGAAGACCGAAGACGAGCAGACGGGCACTTCCGACCCGATCGGCGAGGCGGCCGGCAAAGCTTGCCACCGCGGCATTGGCGAATAGTGCCAGCGAGAAGGCGCCAAAGATTATGTCGACACCAACGCCAAACTCCGCGGCAATAGCCGGTGCCGCCGTGCCGATCGCGTAGTACGTGACGCCGTAGACGACGAGGACCGCCAGACCGAGGACGTTGACGTCGCGCTGGCGCGGTCTGAGCGCGGCACCTGTATCGGACATAGGGTATCTCGGATGGAGCGCCGACCGCGCATCGAGGAAGACACGCGAGGTGGTTCGGCGTTAGCTGCGGAAGAACGTCCGCGCGGCGACCTGACCGAGCCATCCGAAGTCAGATCGGTCGAGGCGTGGCGGTCGCTCGTGGATCAACGAGGACATTTCAATGGTTACTGAAATGATCGCAACGAGTCAAGTCGTCGAGGTCCTCACGGCCCTGGCCCAGATGTCGAGACTCGCGATCATCCGGCTGCTTGTTCGCGCGGGGCCGGAGGGTTTACCGGCGGGCACAATCGCCGAACAGATCGGCATCACGCCGTCTAACCTGTCGTTCCACATGGCGACGCTGGAGCGCGCTGGCCTCGTGGTGGCGACGCGCGACGGCCGGCTCATCCGCTACACCTGTCGGATCGAACTGATCGAGGGCCTCGCCGCGTTTCTCCTCGAAGATTGCTGTCGCGGGCTGGATAACCGCCACGATGAGTTGTGAGCCCGATCTATTGGCTTCTGCAGATGAGATGCAGGTTTGCCTTCGGAAGCCCCCGTACTTTCCCGCAAAAAATTGGCGTGCTTGCTTCCGGTTATGGCCCGAAGGGTGAGTGATCGTCCGGTGCTGGAGGTAGTTCGACCGGGACGCCTGGCGATCTGCGACCATCAATCCTGACCCGGTTCGGACATCGTGCCGGGGTGCAACAATTGTGTTGCAATGATGCCTGATGCGTCGTGTTGGAGCGGTCGGCTGCAGCCACCACCCGAAATGGCGTGATCGTACGATCTACACGGGCAGCGGTCAGCGCGCATGCGATCCTGCTCGACCGGGTTTCGTCTTGTGGCCGCTCGACCTTGAGGCGTACGTCTCTGCGATCCCGGCCGGCGGTGTGTAGCAAAGACGATCCCCGCTGTCGGGTCCGGCCCCGTTTCAGCATTGAGCCTCAGAACTGCATCAAACATTCACCCCTTGGGGGCCAATGGTTGTCCTGGTCTTGAGTACACGGAACATGATCGCCGCGGGCGAGACGAGGACGAAGAGCGCGGCACCGAAGAGAATTCCGCCGACCGGCGCCCCGCTTTGGTCATGGATCCAGCCTGCCACCGGCGGACAAGCAGTCATGATCGCGCAGGAGACCGTGAAAAAGACGCCCATTCCGAAAGCCCGCCGTTCGGGTGCTACGGCCTGACCTGCAAGCGCCATGATAACCCCGGCCGGCGCCATCCCCACAAGGCCGAAGATCAGGCTCGCCGCCAAGCCCGCGCCAGGCAGGCACAGCAAGATCAGGGCTAGAACCGCACCGGCCATGCAGATGGCCAGCATCGTTTCGCGACGCCCAAGCCGGTCGGCGATCTGTCCGCAGGCAGCCCCCGACAGGATCATCAGCCAGCTCCCAACACTAATCACCGAGCCTGCGCTCTGCGTGCTCATCCCCTGCGCCTCCAACATGCTCGGGCCAAAGCTCAGGTAGACGACATAGCCGGCGTTGAACACGCCCCAGCCCGATGGCACCCGGCCCTGCTGCTACCGAGGACATCGCGCCGCCAAGCGCCAGCGCGACCAGCCCCAGCCCGGCCAGCACGCGATCTGACGCGAATCGGCCGGAGAACCCGGCCGGCAGGGCGAAGAAAATGCCCGGCGCCATGAAGAGACCGATCATGAAACCGATCTGGGCATTGTCGAGGCCGATCGCCCCCGACAGATCATCGCCGACCGCGCTCATGGTCTGGAACTGGAAGCCGAGAGAGACGCGGGCGGTGAAGAGGAGCGCCAGGATGCGCCAGCGCATCAGTCCCAGCCGAGCTGGCGCAGGGCCTGCGCGTCGTTCCAGATCTTGGTCATGTGCCGTATGCGGTCGCCGTCGAACTGCATCAGGTAGGCGTAGTCCGATGCGACGGGTCGTCCGGTCGGCTCGCCCGGCCCACCCGCGCCGGTCTGGGTGCCGTGAAACACGGCCACTGCGACGACCGTGCTGCGTTCAGCATCCGCAGCGAAGGCGGTCAATTCATACCGCCCGTCGGGGATCGGACCCAAGAGGCCCTTCATCCACTCGGCGTAGCCGGTCAGCGTGGTGGTCTTGGCCAGCGCATCCGCCTGACAGGCAAAGCTCGCGCTGTCATGGCAATTTGCCTTGCAAGCGTCCCAGCCGCCGCCCGTCTCGCAGGCTTCGAAAAAATCACGTGCAATCCGTTCGATGTTCAACTGTCCGTCCTCCATTGCAGATGAAGGCAGGATGCCCGTTTGCGGCAATTCGAGATATCCGGCAGCTGCATCAATTTACACCGGACGCCTGCAGTATTTTGCTACATCATTTGCCGGATTGCCTGATTGTCACTGGTGCAACCGGCGGGCCGGACTGTTCAGCGAAGGATCTCCTCGCGTCATGTCGCCCGACGAAACCCTCAGTCCGCGCGAGAGCCAAATCGCCAGTGCTTATGCGCAGGGCGACACCTATCAGGCGATAGCGGCTCGGCTTGGCATCGCCCCCTCGACCGTGCGCACGCATCTCGCCACGATCTACCGCAAACTCGGCGTATCCTCGAAGCTGCAGTTGCTCAAGCGGACCGAGACGGCTGCGCCCGCCGATCCCACAACCGATCTGCCGTCCCGGCCCGACAAGCCGTCGATTGCCGTTCTTGCCTTTGACAACATGTCCGACGATCCCGGGCAGGAGTTTTTTTTCGGACGCGATCACAGCCGATATCATCACGGCCCTGTCGCGATCGCCCTGGCTCTTCATCATCGCCCGCAACACGACCTTTACCTACAAGGGACAAAGCGTTGATGTCCGTCGAGTAGCGGCAGAGCTCGGTGTGCGTTTCGTGCTGGAAGGCAGCGTGCGCCGCGCTGGCGACAAGGTCCGGGTCACGGCGCAGTTGATCGACGGCCTGACCGGCGGGCAGGTCTGGTCCGACCGCCACGACGGAGAGATACGGGACGTCTTCGATCTGCAGGACCAGATCACTCGCCAAGTCGTCGCCTCGATCCAGACCATCGTCCATTGGAGCACCATCGGAGAACCAGTCGAACGCCAGAGCCGCCCGGACTTGACCGTCTGGGAGCTGACGATGCGATCCTGGCACCTGCTCTATGATTTCAACCCTGAGGCATATTCTTCCGCCAAGACGCTTCTGGAACGGGCGTTGGCGATTGATCCGGAAAGCGCCGAAGCGAACTTGGTTCTGTCGCTGATCAATCATCACGTCGCCCTTCTGGGCTTCGCGCCGGACCCGAGGCCGGCCATGGTAGCGGCCTATGCCCTTGGCCGTCGCGCCACACAGCTCGACGGCCGGAACGAGTACGCACACTGGGCGCTTGGCATCAGTTGCTTCGGACTGCACCGGCTCGATGAGGGGATCGCTGCGCTCGAACGCGCAGTCGAACTCAATCCCAATTGCTCGCTCGCCTATGGCAGCCTCGGCACAGCGCTTGCGATCGCGGGTCGGACCGATGAAGCCATCGTCAACCAGCAGATCGCCATACGCATGAATCCCCGCGATCCAAGCATCTTCTTCCGCTTCTCGGGACTTGCGCTGGCTAATTACGCCGCAGACAATTTCGAGATGGCGACCCATTGGGCTGAGCGTGCCATCCACAGCATGCCGCGTTGGTATCTCGCGCATTTCTTGCTGGCAGCAAGCCATCTGGCCCTCGGGCGATCCGAGCGGGGCCGTGCCGCGGTCGAGGCCGCCAAGGCGTTCCTACCGACCATTTCTGTGTCGGATCTCGAGCGCATGCCACTCAAGGACCCGGCCAAAATGCGGGAACTGCGGGATCGACTGAGGGCTGCAGGCTTCGCAGCGGTCTCTCCAGGCATGACGTACGATGATTGTCCTGCCCTCAGGCCAGCGGCCGCCGCCCTTCGAACAGGTCGCGGTCGGCGTGGATCTGCCGGGCCATGTACTCGGTGAACGCACGGACCCTGGCGGCCCGTCTGATGTCGGGGTGGGTCAGAACCCAGAGGTCCATGATGTGGTGATCGGCGGGGTCAGGCAGCGCGCGGCGCAACCCCCGATCCTGGTCGCCCACGTAACACGGTAAGACAACCACCCCCAGTCCGGCCCTCGCCATCGCGGCCGTAGCCTGCATATCGTCGGTCCGATGTCGAACGCGGGCTTTGGGAAACTTTGCCGCGATCAGCATCCTGTTGTAGCTGTCATCCTGCCAACCGATCCACTCGGCCTCGTCCAGCGACGCGACCTTCCTAGTCTTTGCTGCGTAGACCCCGACTGCGATGCCGCACAGACGCCGGCCAACAAGCCCCTCGGGCGGGTTCGATGTGATCCTGATGGCGACGTCGGCATCTCGCCGCGTCAAACTGAGATGCTGCAGCGTGCAGACCAGGTTCAGGCTGATCCCAGGATTGTCGGCAATGAACGGCCCGAGCCGACCGGAGAGATAGCTGTCGGCCATCACCTGCGTACAGGTGATCGTCACTGTCCCCGCGGTGGTTTGGTCGCGACCAACGACACGCATGCCGATCCGGTCGATGTCCTGCTCGACCTCTTCAACCGAAGTCAGGATTTCCTGCCCAACCGAAGTCAGGCCGTGCCCGGCTTCGCTGCGCTGGATCAGACGGACCCCAAGACGGGCCTCCATAGCGGCGAGACGGCGGGACACGGTGGGTTGGCTGACGCCTAGTCGGCGCCCGGCCTCCGAAAGAGAACTGGCGCGGGCAACCGCCAGGAAGAAGCGTAGATCGTCCCAGTTCATCACGGCTCCTCCCGCTTCAAATTCGTATGACTATCATCCGATCATTTGCCTGACGCTTCAATGATGCATGCAGCTAGTCTGCCTCAGGATCACGGAAGGACCTGGGCCATGGCCGTTCATGACGTTATCGTTGTCGGACTGGGCGCCATGGGCAGTGCCGCCGCCTACCATGCCGCCCGTCGCGGTGCCCGAGTATTGGCGCTGGACGCCAACCCCGCCGGTCACGCGCTTGGCTCCTCGCACGGGGCCACACGAGCGACGCGCACGGCCTATTTCGAAGCGCCGGACTATGTCCCGCTTGTGCATCGCGCCCATGATCACTGGCGAGACCTTGGCGAGGCCATTGGCCAGCCGCTGTTGACTATGTCAGGGGCCCTCTACTTCGGCCCACCCGGTAATCGACTGACCACTGGAGTCCGTCGTGCAGCGCTCGAACATGGCCTTGAAAACGAAGTTCTTTCCAGCACCGTCGCGGCCCGGCGCTTTCCGGGGTTTGCCATTCCCGACGGGTGGGAAGCTGTTTGGGAAGCCGGTGGCGGCATTCTGCGCGCCGAGGCTTGCCTCAAGGCGCACACCGATCTTGCACAGCGACACGGCGCGGATATTCGCTATTCCACCCCGGCAACAGAATGGCGACGGGACGGCGATGGCATCACTGTCACAACGGCTGAGGACACATTCACTGCGGCGGCGATGATCCTGGCGCCCGGCCCGTGGGCGCCGACAGCCTTGGCTGAACTTGGCCTACCGCTTGTCCTTCGCCGCATCGTCGCCGCGCAGTTCGATGCGACCAGCCCGACGCTGTTGCCCGCCTCCGACTACTCGGTCTTCTTCGGGGTCACCCCGCTCGGCGTCTTCGCCGGTTTTCCCCATCTGGAGGGCGAAGGCGTCAAGGTCATGCGGCACGACCGCGGTGACGACGGCACGCCGGAGACCATATCCCGCGCCGTATCCGATGCCGACGTTGAAGAGGTCAGCCGGTTTCTTGCCACCTACATGCCCGCCGCCAATGGTCGGCTACGGGCCGCAAATGTCTGTCTCTACACGATGACTCCAGACAGTCACTTCATCCTCGACCGCCACCCGACGATTCCAAGCCTAGTCTATGCCTGCGGCTTTTCTGGCCATGGCTTCAAGTTCGCGCCAGTCATCGGCGAGGCACTGGCGGACCTTGCACTCGACAAGACAACGTCATTGCCGGTCGACTTCCTTTCGGCGCGGCGCTTTGCTGGTACGCCTAGCAAGGTGCGCGGCGAGTTGGTCGCTTGAGACGTGCCAGAAAGTGTTCCAAGCGTCAGCTTCCACTCATGACTGCGCGAGACAATCCTGCGAAGACTTCGGCGGCCTCGCGGGTCAGGCTGTGCATCAGCTCAGGTACCGGCAGGTCGCGGTTCAACGCGGCAGCTTGGCCATAAAGGTGAAACGACACCTCGTCTTCGGGACCAGCGGCCACCAGGCGATCGCTGAGAGCATACATCTGCAGGAACGCTGGCAAGGGTTCGCGTCGTGCCTCCATCGCCTCGGCATAGCGCGACCTGAGCGCCCGTGCCGACAGGCCCGAGAAGGCGTCGGTCACCATTGTATCAGTATCAGTTGCCCGGCGCAGGCGAGCGCGGCGCGGCGCATCTGTGCCGGCCTCGGGGCAGGACAGGAAGGCCGTCCCCATCTGCACGCCCGATGCGCCAAGGGCAAAGGCCGCTGCAATCCCGCGCCCATCGCCGATGCCGCCCGCCGCGATGACCGGCACGCTTACCGCATCGACAACCTGCGGGACCAGCGCCATCGAGCCCACACCGGCGTCCGGCGGCGTTGGCTGGTGAGATCCGCGATGCCCGCCCGCCTCCCACCCCTGGGCGATCACGGCATCGATCCCTGCCCGCTCCAACGCTCGCGCCTCGGCGACGGTGGTGGCGGTCGAGATCAGCACAATGCCTGCGGCCTTGAGGGCAAGGATGGCGTCCGGTGCGGGCAAGCCGAAGTGAAAACTGACGACAGCAGGCCGGATCTCAAGGACCAAAGAAAGACGGGCGGCATCAAAGCACGGACCAAACTCAGGGAGTCTGTCGGGCGGCGCGCCAAGGCCGCGCGCGCTGTACCACGGCGCGAGCTTCTGCCGCGTGGCCTCCAGCACGCTGGGGTCAGTTCTCGGAGAGTCCTGGATGAAGAAATTCAGGTTGAATGGACGGTCCGTCGCGCCACGTAACTCGGAGGCGGCGACGCGCAATTGCTCCAGGTTCATCTCAGCACAGCCAAGCGACCCCAGGCCACCCGACTGGCTGACCGCAGCGGCCAGGGCCGGTGTCGCTGCCCCCGCCATCGGCGCCTGAATGATGGGATGCTCGATCTTCATCAGAACGCACAGGCGCCGGTCGGGCCACATGGATGCTCTTTCCCGTTGCTTGCGCCGAATTCGGCGGGTCGAGAATGTTTCTCGATGCAATAGACCTTCGTTGCATCGAACCTATCGGAAAGGGCGGGCTTCGAGAATTAAGAAGACTTGCGCTTCGTTGTCCTCGCACCGCCTCGACAAGTATGAGCGGTCAATGCGCTTGGAAGGCTGACGCACGGTCACCAATTCGGGTCGCGCCGCGCGTCGACGTTTTCGTCCGTTTTAGATTGCGGTTGCGAGGCGTTGCTATAGGGCTTTACGTAGGCCTGCTCGATAGCGCTGGAGTAAGCCTCGATGACGCCGCCGAAGGCCTGACCGCAAGCAGCAGCCAGGGCGCCGATGTTGCGGCCAATCTCAATTGTCAGTACGCGCAGACGCGGAAGGCGAATTCTGGTCAGGGCGGCTGGCGGGGTGTTGACGATGTCGGTCATGGCGTCCTCCGTTGTTGATATGAGGATGCGCCGGGCCCGCCTGAAAGTCCTTGGGACAAAGCTGAAGAATTCTGAAAAGTGCTGAACTGGCCCTGTGGTCCCATTGGCGTTAGATAGGTGCTTTGCCGGGAGACGATGATGCAATGCCCGTGACGTTCGGCCCCTATCGGCTGAAACGGAAGGAACGACTGGTCGAGGGACCGGATGGTCCGATCGAACTCTCGGCGCGCGCATTCGATCTCTTCTGTGCGCTGATGGACCGACCGGGCGAGCTGGTCAGCAAAGATGCCCTGCTATCCGCCGCTTGGCCAGGTGTCGTGGTCGAGGAGAATACGCTCCAGGTCCACGTCTCGGCGCTCCGAAGAGCGCTGCCACCAGACATGATCGCGACTGTCCACGGACGCGGCTACAAATATGCTGGACCGATACCGACGACCGAGGACAGCGCAGCAGTTGCAGCTAAATCCGGCGCGAAGCCGGTCATTGTCGTCCTGCCCTTCGAGAACCTCAGCGCCGATATCGAGCAGCAGTATTTCAGCGACGGCATGACCGGCGACATCATCGATCGCCTCACCCGCTTTCGCGTCTTGTCGGTGATCGGCCAGCATTCGGCCGCCGCGTTTCGCGGCGCTTCTCCCGATTTCCAGGCGATCCGCGAGCGCCTGAAAGTTGAATTTGCGGTGACCGGCAGCTTGCGCCGTGCCGGCGATCGCATGCGCATTGCGGTCAGGCTTTCGGCCACTGAAACCGGCAGTGCAATCTGGGCCGAACACTATGACCGGCCGATCACCGACCTATTCGGGCTGCAGGATGAAATAAGCGAACTCGTTGCTGCCGCCGTGTGGCGCCACCTCGAAGTGCAGATCAACGTGCGCAATACCGCCCGCGGGCATACCAGCCTCTCAAGCTATGACCACATGTTGCAGGGCTATTGGCATTTCAAGAAGCTGACGCGGGATGCCAACAAGACGGCACGGGCCTGTTTCGAACGAGCCGTGAGCCTCGATCCCGGCAATGCAGAAGCTGTCGGCTGGTTAGGCATGACCTATTGTGAACAATGGGTTCAGCATTTCTCGGTCGAACATGCCGCCCGGGGGTTGGAACTGACCACGAGCGCCCTAGCAATTGACCCGGCCAGCGCAACAATTCACACGATCCATACCTGGGCGCTTCTCTGTGTGGGCGATCTCGCATCGGCTCTGAAAGTTAGTGAGCGTGGCGTGCAGCTCAATCCCGGCGAACCTGCAATGATGGTCAATCGGGCCCTTGCCCTTGGCTATGACGGACGTCTGCAGGAAGCCGATGAACTGATGCGGCAGGCGCATCGCCTCGAACCCATCCCGCCCCTGTGGTTTGGCGAGTTTTCTGGCGTGATTGCATTTGCAGCCGGCCGCTACGATGAGACACTTGCGGGGGTCCTGCCCGTGCCCGACGACGCGGCCTGGGACGTAATGTATGCTCTCGCCTGCCATGGCCTCAAAGGGGACGCCGAAGCAGCCCGCGCCACGCTGGCACGCCTTGCGCTGGCCGGCCGGAACCCCGACTGGCAGCTGGGCATATCGCGCGAACCCTATCGCGATCCCGCCATCCGCGCCCGTCTCACCACCGGCCTCGAGTTGGCGCTGTCATGGGGCGCAGTGCCATGAGTGTGAAGTTTGGCTAGGCAAGTAACAAGCAAACGTAGGCAAACTCAGAAGGCAACCGCCAATCAATCCAGCTTGATAAACGCCATCATCGCGTCGGCGCTGGCTTCGGTGAACTTGGGCAAGTCCTCGCACACTGTGTACCAGGGCAGTTGAGTGTCGGCGTAGATATGGCAGGCC
>JANNSA010000420.1:0-2320 GCA_031402115.1 Hyphomicrobiaceae bacterium
CGGTCTATCAAGACTTGCCAAGCCGTCAGGCCCACAAGGGGAATGGACGCCGCTTCTTCCATTGTGAGGCTCTTAGGCTTTATCGCCACATCAGCTTCATGCATGGCGATGAATTCCGCAAACGTCCCGATCCGGTCCTGATGCGGCCGCGCATAGACCTCGTCGCCCGGTTTGAACCGTCGGACCTTGGACCCGACGCGGACCACGACACCGGCAAGTTCATTTCCCAGAATGAGTGGAAAGCGATACGGCAGTATGAGCTTGAATTCGCCGTCTCTGATTTTGGAATCCAGAGGGTTTACACCGGCGGCGTGGATCTGAACCAACACGTCATGGTCCCGAAGCTCCGGATCTGGCATCTCACCGAACCGTAGCTTGCCCTTGTAACGATCGACGATAAAGGCCTTCATTGGACTCTCCTGAAACCTAACGTTTGTTTTGATCTTTGCCGGAGCGGACAAGCGCCCGCGCGGCATCTGCGCCTGCTGCCAAGATGCGATCCGACAATGCCGTCCCTCGGACGGCGCGAGCGAGCTGAAGGGTGCCGATGAGCGTCGCTTGGAGGGCGATCGCCAGGGTCTCTCGATCTCGGATGTCAGGTGGCAGGGCCGCCGAAATCTGGCGCGAGACGTCCAATAGGCGATCGGCAAATAGACTGCGTATCTCGGACGGTTGACGCGCGAGCTCCGGCAAGAGCGCCGCCAGTGTGCAGCCTTTTGCCGGATTGTCGCGATGGTCTGCTGACAAATACGACGAAATCGCCGGGTCGAGGCCCCCGGAGGCGAGGATCTCGTGCAGCTGCTTCGTCTGATCCTCAAGCACCGCGGCAACGCACTCGCCAACCAACTCTGCCTTGGACTGAAAGTGTGGGTAGAAGGCACCGTTGGTCAGCCCGGCCTCGCTCATGATACTGGCGAGACCTGTCGCAGCGATGCCATCGCTCCGAAAGCGCTCGCCTGCGACCTTGATGATCCGATGGCGGGAGGCGTCTTTCCGGCCTTTTTCGTAGCGCATGGCACCCTGATGTTTTTCTCTATTGCATTACGATCATATTATCATATTATGATCGTACTTCAAACAAAATAATGAGGACAGTTTCATGAGATCAAATTCTGGAAAAACGGCCATCGTGACCGGAGCTTCCTCCGGGATTGGTAAAGCCAGCGCCGAGGCGCTTGCGCGCGCCGGGTTTACTGTGTTCGGAACGAGCCGCCGGCCCAGCAACGGATCGAACGGGGTGACGATGGTGCCGTGCGATGTGACCGATAACTCATCGGTCAAAGCCCTCGTCTCGACCGTGCTCTCGCAGACCGGCCGCATCGACGTGCTGGTCAACAATGCTGGTCTTGGACTGTTCGGAGGCGCCGAGGAGTCCTCCATCAGCCAGGTGCAAGGGCTGTTCGACGTCAACGTGTTCGGCGTGGTGCGCGTCATCAACGCGGCGTTGCCCTCAATGCGCAAGCATGGCGGAGGCCGCATCATCAATATCAGCTCGCTCCTCGGGCTCGTTCCTGCGCCCTACTCGGCTTATTATTCGGCGACCAAGCATGCGCTCGAAGGCTACTCGGAATCACTCGTTCACGAGGTCCGCGCCTTCAACATACGCGTCTCACTCATCGAGCCGGCTTATACCCGCAGCGTCTTCGACCAGAATGCGCTCGAGCCGGACGCGAAAATAAAGGAATATGATCAGGCACGGGCCGGCACCCAAGCGCTTCTTCAGGATGTGATGCCCAAAGCCGATCCACCGGAGCTGGTGGCCGACGTGGTCGTCCGGGCCGCGACCGACCGGCACCCTCGGCGGCGCTATACGGCCGGCAAGATCGCTCGGCAGATCAGCCTGCTTCGCCGTTTCGTTCCTGCGAAGATGTTCGACAAGAGCCTGCGCAAAGAGCTGCGGCTTCCGGTTTGAACGCCCAAGCAAGAGCTGCTTATGGCAGCTCTTGCCCCATACTTCGCATTCCAGTGTAAACGGTAGTTACGGCAGCAATTGGTTGTTGAGCGGTCGCTAAAGTTAGAAGCTTCAAAGCGCATCCCGCACATGCACCGGCATTCGCCACGGCATCACGAAAATCACGTCGAAGCCGAGTGTGTGCGACTGATAGTGCTCGTTTCTCGCCAGCCAAAGTTCAGACGCCCGGTGCACGCGCTGGCGAAGGCGCGGCGTGATCGCGGCTTTGCACTCTTCAAGCGTCGCCCGGCGCTTGACCTCGACAAAGGCGACGCGGCCGCGCTTGCATGTGATCAGATCAATTTCGCCCGCTGAGTTCTTATAGCGGCGCGCCAGAATGCGATGGCCTTTGGCGATCAGAAAAGCAGC
>JANNSA010000421.1:0-9040 GCA_031402115.1 Hyphomicrobiaceae bacterium
CGCAAACTTGGCGCAGATCGCCGCCTTCAATTCCGGAATGCCATCAACGTCCGTGTACTTGGTCTTGCCCGCGCGGATCGCCGCAATCGCGGCTTCCTTGATGTTGTCAGGCGTGTCGAAATCCGGCTCGCCAGCGCCCAATCCGATCACGTCCAGGCCCTTGGCCTTCAATTCGCGCGCCTTAGCGGTGACCGCGATGGTCTGCGACGGCTTGATGCGGGCAAGTGCGGCGGACAGAAAGGCCATGATGGCGCCTCTTCAAAAAACCAGGAAAGTCGAGAAGTGCGAGCATTGAGTTGGCGCGGTCAAGCACAGTCTCGCTGCAACGAACCGACGATTGCTTGCAACCAGGCACTATGATACTTGGTCGATATGACCAAGTCGATTGAAGCTCCCGTGCGAACGCGATCCGCCGAACCCGCCAGTGACCGATGGCCGCTGCATGTCGCCAAGGCGCGATTGAGCGAGGTACTTCAGCGAGCAAACGCGCATGGCCCGCAAGTGATTTCGGTGCACGGGAAAGAGGCCGCCGTGGTTCTGTCGCTGAAAGATTTTGACCGCCTCAATGATGGCCGCACTGGACAAGCCCTGATCGATGCCCTGCGCGCCTGTCCTGCCAGTCTCAATGACCTCATCGCCGAACCGGTGTTTGGAACCGTATCCGAGCCTGTCCGGGGTCTGGGTTCGTGACCAAATGGCTATTCGACACCAACACTCTGTCCGAGCTCCAACGGCCACGTCCATCGGCGAAGGTGCACGCCTTCGTGGCTAGCCAAGCGCTCGTATCGTTGCATGTGAGCACAGTGACGTTCGCGGAAATCCGATATGGAATCGCGCGTCTTCCGGAATTGGACAAGCGCGTTCAACTTGAACGATGGATGACGACCACACTCAGGCCAATGTTCAATGGCCGAACTTTGGCCGTCGACGAAGATGTGATGGTGACGTGGCGTGAACTGGTCGAGTCAGGCCGAATGGCGCGCCATACCTACCCGCAGCCAGACTTGATCATCGCCGCAACGGCGCTGCGTCATGGCCTGACCCTGGTGACCAGGAACGTCAAGGATTTTGCCAAGACCGGTATCGCCCTCCACAATCCCTGGTCAAATGGCCTTTAGCCGAAGGCCCGGGCGGCAGGTACGAAAAGGCGCGCGTGGCCACCCCAGCGGCCTTGCCGTGGATGGCGGAATACGTTTAGGGGCCGCTTTCGCCGAAGCGCTCTGGAACTGTCGCTTGAAATCGATGGCTTGGCTGCGGCGCCTCCCCTTCCCTATGGCGAGGCGTTATGCTTTATACACGGTCGTGATCACACTCCTGCCCGGCTGGTTGCGGAGCGCCCACGCTGGCGCCGCCATTGGCCTCCCTGACTTTACCGACGCACGCTAGCCGTTGATGACATGCGAAAGGCCGCGCAACCGGCCAGGGATGGAATAGAGCTATGCAATACGAGGCACCACACACCTTCGATGAAGCGGTCAAGCTGTTGGCGGGCGCCAAGGGCGAGGCCCGCGTGCTGGCCGGCGGCACGGATCTGCTGGTGCAGATGCGCACCGGCCGGATCGAGCCGGAACTGGTTGTTGACCTGAAGCACATTCCGGCGTCGCGAACGATCACAGCTGAGGCTGGCGGCTTCCGCATAGGTGCGTCGGTGCCGTGCATTGAGCTCGGCGTGCATGAAGGGCTGGCCAAGCTGTCGCCCGGTATCGCCGACGCTTCACGCCTGGTCGGTTCGACGCAGGTGCAGGGCCGCGCCACCATCACCGGCAATTTGTGCAATGCCTCGCCCGCCGCTGACAGCGTGCCGGCCATGGTTGCGGCTGGCGCCATCGTGACAATCGTCGGCCCCACCGGCAAGCGCACGGTGCCGGCTGAAAAGATCGGTTCTGGTCCGGGCAAGAATTCGCTGACCAAGGGCGAGATCATCGAATCCGTGCTGATCCCAGCCAAGCCGGAACGCTCGGGCGATTGCTATCTGCGCTTCATCCCGCGCACCGAAATGGACATCGCCGTGGTCGGTTGTGGCGTCGCTGTCAGCTTGGACGCGTGGAACACTATCACCGCCGCCCGCGTTTCGCTCGGCGCCGTCGCTGCCACCGTTCTGCTGGTTGAAGATGCCGCCAGGGCGATCATCGGCACCAAGCTCGATGACGCGGCGCTGGCCAAGCTTGCCGCTGCCGCCTCGGCCGCCTGCAAGCCGATCGATGATAAGCGCGGCACCATCGAGTTCCGCACCGACGTGGCTGGCGTACTCGCTCGCCGTGCCGCGACGATCGCCTACAAACGCGCCCAGGGCCAGACGGTCCAGGCGATCCACGGACACGCTTGAAGGGGCCAATGATGGGTATTCACGTCACAACGAAAATCAACGGCGACGCTGTTGAATATGTCTGCGAAGCCGACGAAAGCCTGCTGGATGTGTTGCGCGACCGGCTGGCGATGACCGGCACCAAGGAAGGCTGCGGCACCGGCGATTGCGGCGCCTGCAGCATCATGCTCGACGGTCAGCTGGTGTGCTCGTGTCTGGTGCTGGGCGCCGAGGCGCAAGGGCGTTCAGTCGACACCATCGAAGGTATGGCGGACGGCGAAAAGCTGCACACGCTGCAGACCAAGTTCATCGAGCATGCCGCGCTGCAGTGCGGCATCTGTACGCCGGGCCTGCTGATTGCGTCAAAAGCCCTGCTCGAACGCAACCCGGACCCGACTGAGACTGAGATCCGCTACTGGCTGGCCGGCAATCTCTGCCGCTGCACCGGTTACGACAAGATTGTCCGCGCGGTGGTCGATGCCGCTGCCGAAATGCGAAGGAGCGCCTGACCCATGGCCCAAGACAGCAAGCCCTATTCACCGCGCGAGTTCACGGTTGTCGGCACGCGGCCGTTGCGCCCCGATGGCGTCGACAAGGTCACGGGCAAGGCCCGCTTTGGCGCTGACACAACGGCGCCTGGCATGTTGCATGGCATGATCCTGCGCAGCCCGCATGCGCATGCCCGCATCAAGCGCATCGACACCGCCAAGGCCGCTGCCTTGCAAGGCGTTAAGGCCGTGGTGACGGCCTCTGACTTCCCCGATCTGACGGGCAACGATCAGGGCATGAAGGATATCCTCGCCAACATCATGGCGCGCGACAAGGTGCTGTATGATGGTCACACGGTCGCCGCCGTCGCGGCATCAAGCAAAGCGGTCGCCAAGGCGGCGCTGAAGCTGATCCACGTCGAATACGAAATCCTGCCGCACGTCACCGATGTCGACGAGGCTATGCAACCCGGCGCGCCCGTGCTGCATGACCATATCTTCACGAGCGGCGTTGAGCCGAAGCCAACCAAGCCGTCCAACGTCGCAGCTCGCCACCAGTTCGGTCATGGCGACGTGGAAGCCGGCTTCAAGCAGGCCGACGCAGTGATCGAGCGCACGTTTAAGACGGCGGCGACACATCAGGGCTATATCGAGCCGCATGCGGTGCTCGCCAACCTTGGTCCCGATGGCATGGGCGAAGTTTGGGTCTGTACGCAAGGCCATTACATGGTCCGCAGCACCTGCGCCGCCCTGCTTGGCCTCGACACGTCGCGCTTGCGGGTGACGCCATCCGAGATCGGCGGCGGCTTCGGCGGCAAAACCACCGTGTTCCTTGAGCCGGTGGCCCTGGCCTTGTCACGGAAAGCCGGCCGCCCGGTCAAGATCGTCATGAGCCGCGAGGACGTGTTCCGCTGCACCGGCCCGACGGCTTCCACCAGCATCACTGTCAAGGTCGGTATGACGAAGGATGGCCGCATCACCGCTGGCCAGGCCGAACTGCGCTATCAGGGCGGCGCCTTCCCAGGCTCGCTGGTGGAAATGGGCGCCATGTCGGCGTTCGCCTGCTACGACCTCGAGAATGTTGACGTCGTCGGCTTTGACGTTCTCACCAACCGGCCGAAGCTCGCCGCCTATCGCGCACCGAGCTCGCCCATGGCGGCCTTCGCGGTTGAAAGCGTGGTTTCTGAGCTGATCGCCAAGTTCGGCCTCGACGACATTGACGTGCGCCTGAAGAACGCCGCCAAGGAAGGCACCAAATCGTCTTACGGCCCCACCTATGTTAGCGTTGGTCTCAGCGAAACCTTGCGGCAGGCTAAGGCGCATCCGCATTACTCAACGCCCCTCGGCAAGAACCAGGGCCGCGGCGTCGCCTCAGGCTTCTGGTTCAACTTCGGTGGCAACACCAGCGTCTCGCTGTGTGTCAACGCCGATGGCACCGTGGCGGTGGCGACTGGCAATCCGGACATTGGCGGCTCGCGCGCGTCCATGTGCCTGATGGCAGCCGAGGAGTTGGGCATCAGCTATGACGCGGTGCGCTGCATCATCGCCGACACCGCCTCGCTCGGTTTCAACGACATTACCGATGGCAGCCGCGTCACCTTCTCGGCCGGTATGGCGACCATCATGGCTGCCCGCGACGCCGTGAAGAAAATGTGCGGCCGCGCCGCGAAGATGTGGGGCATTCCGGAGGAAGCCGTGATCTGGGACAAGGGCCATGCCCGTCCCGCTGGCGCCAATGCTGGGCAGTTCCCGCCGCTGTCGCTGAAGGAAATCGCGGGCAATTCCAGCAACACGGGTGGCCCGATCGCTGGCCACCATGAGTTCAATGCTGATGGCGCCGGGGTCAGCTTCGCCACGCATATCTGCGATGTCGAAGTTGATCCGGAAACCGGCCGCGCCCAGGTGATCCGCTACACGGCGATCCAGGACGCCGGCAAAGCCATCCACCCGACTTATGTGGAGGGCCAGTTCCAAGGCGGTTCCGCGCAAGGCATCGGCTGGGCGCTGAACGAGGAGTATATCTATGGCAAGGACGGCCGGCTGCAGAACGCCGGCTTCCTCGACTACCGCGTCGCGGTCGCCTCGGACCTGCCGATGATTGGCACCGTCATTGTCGAAGTGCCGAACCCGGGCCACCCCTATGGCGTCCGCGGCGTTGGCGAAACCTCCATCGTGCCGCCGCTCGGCGCGGTTGCCAACGCGGTCTCTGCCGCCGCTGGCGTGCGCATGACGGAGTTGCCGATGTCGCCACCGCGCGTGCTCAAAGCGATGAAGGCCGCTCGCAAGACGTGAAGGTTGATGTAGCCCATCGCTGCGCGCGTCTGGCCGAGACGATGAAGGAACTGAAAAGAAGAAAAGCGCCTGCCTTCGGGCGGCGCTTTTTGTTTTAACGCAAGGGAGCGCTCCTTGGTGAAACCCCTCATGAACCTCGATGAAGCGGTATTCGACGACGTTGAGGACAACGGCATCTACACTTCGAGCCGCGCGCAAATCAGCGACCATATCGGCGCCAGGGACCTTGGCTACAACCTGACGGTGGTGCCGCCCGGCAAGGTCCAATGCCCGTTCCATAACCACCATGGCGAAGAGGAAATGTTCCTGATCCTGGCGGGCGAAGGCGAGTTGCGCTTTGGCACTGAGCGCTATCCACTCCGCAAGCACGACGTGATCGCTTGCCCGACCGGTGGGCCGGAGGTCGCGCACCAGATTATCAATACGGGCACGACGGACCTGCGCTACCTGGCTCTCTCAACACGCACCGATCTCGATGCCTGCGAATATCCGGACTCGCAAAAGGTCTCCATCGTCAGCGGGCAGCGCGGCGAGCCGGGTTTGCGGAAATTGTTCCGCGCCGAAACAACGGTCGACTACTATGACCGCGAGAAGAATGGTTAGATCCTGAGTCGAACGACCAGAAGTATCGTCTCTAAGGCAGGATGAGCCGTATGCCACGAAGGCCCGTTCGCTCCGCCGAGAACACAGTCCCGCCGCCGCCCGCTCCCGTGCCTGTGCGGGCCCGCCTTGGCGGTCCGCTGATGTCGCAAGCCGGCGGCGCCACCGAGTTCGAAGTCGAGGCGCTGACGATCCGCGATTTACTTAAGGCATTGGGCGAAAAATACCCGGAACTGGCGCCGATCCTGACGCGCGGCGTCACCGTCGCCATCAACGGCACGATCTTCCGCGCCTCGTGGAACGAGCCGATCCCGGCAGATGCAGAGGTTTACATCCTGCCACCGCTGCAGGGCGGTTAGCAACAAGTCGGGGTCAGGCACTTATGCGCTGGCTCAGTCGCGATGCCAGGCGAGCGCTGTGGTGCGCATAACTGCCTGACCCCGGTTTACGCAGCCACGCGTTGCTCACTTCGTCGATTTCTCCACCATGCCGTGACTTTCAATTGGTGGGCACCGATGTTTGCGGGCCATCAATCCGTTGCCGGACGTCGAGCGCCTTGACGATTTCTTGAGCAATCATCGGCATCGCGCTGTTGAAGGTCCAAAGCGTAATGACGTAAGTGAAGCTCGCAAAGATGCTGCCCGCCGTCGCCGTTTCCGAGTTGGTCAGCAAGAGCAATGCGACGAGCGCGACAGCCACCATCATCAGGTCAATGACGAAGAAACCCGCAGCCTCGCCATCCGACATGAGAATGCGCAACCGGGCGACGTGGCCATAGTGTCGCTGCACCAGCGATCGGGGCCCGGCAAGCCGCGCGGCTTCCTGATCAAGACTGTTGTTGAGGCGCGCCATCAGCGGCTTTGTGAAACGGGTGACCTGCAAGGCGATCAGGAAGCCGATAGCCAAAGTGATCGCCGCCACTGCACCGACCACAGGCACGAGAAACGCCAGAATGGCGAGGGAGCCAGCACCCAGAATCGCGGCGTGGAGGGCTTGCGGAATCTGCACCTCGGCGAATGTCAAAACCTCACGCAGCATGGCCGAACGCGCAACCATTGTGCTGGTTTCCACATCCTGGCGATTGGCGGCGCCCATTATGATGGATTTCTGCAGCCGTGCGAAAACACGGGTATCCCAGCGGCGGCGAACATAGCCCGTGAGAACATGCACCAGCGTGGTGATTGCAAACGCCACCAAGCCAGTTTTGCGACCGGCCATCAGATCGTCGATGGCCCAGCCGATCAGGGCGCCGTACGAAAGCAAGCATAACGTCTCGATGCTGAACAAGCCGTAAGTCACACTCAAACGGGCAGCATTGCCGCGGATGAGTTCAACGATGCTGAGTTTTGGTGTGCCGGTCATCGGTCGCTCCAGAACGGGCAGATGATGTCAGCCTGCAGTCCGCGCAGGTCATGGCCAGCGGTCATAAGAGCGGTCATGAGGATTTGCTCGCGCTGATCATCTGCATCAGTTTCTCGCGCACCAACGCGATGTCGGCGTCGCTGGCTCCCCCATAGGCGCGCTCTAGCCAGATGTTGTCGGCGGCGTGGCGCACAACAAGCGAAGTTGCGGCATCAAGACCGTCGGCGGCGGCACGTTGCCGCCAGTGTTCAGCCATGGCCGCGTAGGGTTTGGCTGTTGGACTGGCCGGCGGCAAGGATGACAGCAGAGCCGCGACACACCGGTCGAGATCCGACAGTCCCCAAAGCATCAGGCCGACATAGGCCCGGTGCCAGGCTCCCGGCCGCCGTTCTGCCGCTGCAACCTCGTCGACCGCATCATCCATGGCCTCAAGGACACTTGTCAGCAATTCGACGATCAGCTGATCCTTGGAGGCGAAATGATATTGGACGCCACCTTTGGTAACGCCAGCCTCGCTTGCCACAGCATCAATCGTCAGCGCCGCGACGCCCCGCGCGACTACAATCCGGGTTGCGGCAGCGAACAGCTCAGGCTTGCGGTTCGGCCGTCTGTGTAATTTATCAGACATACGTATGGTATAGTTATTCAGGCACCGTTTTCAAGGCGGTTAGGTCCGGGACATGATATTCATGTTCGGTGGAGCACCGGTTTCGGATATCGAACTTGAGCTACCGGCCGAAAATGAACTTCGTGTCACGGTTCCGGGGCGCCGCGACGCCACCGTCACGCGCTACCGCAAGCGCCAGTGTTGGAGCGGCTCCAGGTGCTGGCGTCGTGCCCGTGAACGGGGACACGCAGTTCATTGTGGTCAAGCCGACGGATCCAGTCGCAACCAGCCGTCAGCCACGATGAACATCTGTGTCCCCCGCACTCACACATCGCGTCACTTGCCGTTGCGGCGGCGCTGGCCGAGGCCCATCTGCTTGGCGAGCTGCGAACGGGCGGTGGCGTAATTGGGGGCGACCATCGGGTAGTCGGCGGGCAGGCCCCACTTCTCGCGGTATTGCTCGGGCGACAGGTCGTAATGCGTGCGCAGGTGGCGCTTCAAGGATTTGAACTTCTTGCCGTCTTCCAGGCAGACCAGGAAGTCCGGCGTGATCGACTTCTTGACGGGCACGACGGGCTTTTGCTCTTCGCGGGCTTCCGGCACCATCCGGTTGACGGCGCGGCTGAGCGCTTCATGCACCTCGGCGATCAGCGCCGTCAGGTCACCAGAACCGACGGCGTGGTTGCTGACATAGGCCGAGACGATCTCGGTCGTCATCCCGACGAGTTCCAAACTGCCGCTATTGGCCTCATCCATTGCCTTGATCTCCAAAAAACCACCCGCCGATCCGGCCACGTCCATGCCGTGCCGCGCGCAAGCCCGGCAACTCCGTATGTGAAAGTCGAAAACGCGTGCGCCGTGCGCCAGCAAGGGCGCAAGCATCACTGCATTTGAATTGTCACTATACCTGGACTGGTAAGACGACTTAGGCTTTTTCTTACAAAAACTCAATCGACTTCGCTGCAACGGTTAAGAAAAATTACCAATAGTGAAGAATAGCTCGGCTCCATCGCATAGTAGAACGTGTGCGACATTGCTGCGAACTGGTAACTGAGTGGATAAAAGTTGGGCCCGCCGCCGCTCACGTCGTCGGCTTGAGCAGCTCGCTCAACATCGTTTCGCCACCGAGTTCCTGGCTTGCCTTGGCGAAGTAATCGCGCAGGGCCGAAGCAATGGTGGTGTCGGCACCTTGCGCCCGGGCGGCTTCGACGTAGTAACCGAGGTCCTTGGCGCAATTGGCGACCGAGAACAGATTGCCACGGTAATTGCCCAGAATTGCCGGCGGAATTGTGCGTTCGAGGCTGCCCGAGCGCGCCGCGCCGCCCATGTTGACATCGTACAGGCTCTGCCAGTCGATGCCCTGGTCGCGCGCCATCTTGTAGGCTT